>JAYVTJ010000659.1:0-6187 GCA_043774415.1 Fimbriiglobus sp.
CTGGCGCAGGTGCGCCTTGAGATGGGGTACGGCTCCCGCTTCATCGGCCCGGTCGAGGCGCTCGGCCGCGAGGCGGAGGTGATCGGATTCGTCCTTCGGAGTCGCCCCGCGCGCCACCGGCTCCGGCGACGACTTCGGGACCGTCGTCGAACGGCAACCGACCGTCGCCCAGCAGCCGATGAGGAGTGCGACGACGATGCGACGCATGGGAGAACCCGCCCGTGTATGCCATCCGGTGCCGGTTGTATCGAAGGTTGCGGAGGGGCCGGGATACGCGAACAGATGCGATTCTGCGAAGGTGCGCGGAGGCTGCGGAGAGTTGACCGGAGACGCCGGTTGCGAGCGTCCGCCGTGCCCGATTGTCCGGAATTGACCCGGATTCGCTCAAGTCGATTCCGCGTGTCCAGGCTTGATTCGGCGCTGCGCCGCCGGATAATGGCATGATCTGTCGAGGAGTTCCCCGTGGCGATTCGGTTGCTCGTTGCGATGCTGATGCTGATCGGGCCGCTGCCCGCTCGCATCTGCACCTGCGCCGCGGCCGAGGCCCATGAGCCTGGCGAATCCGATTTGCCGAGTGCCGATCTCCCCGACGAAGATGGCCACTGCGGCCATTTGCACGGATCGCGTCACAGCTCCGATTGCCCGGCTCTAAACCCGCACTTCGCCGTGCCAGATACGATCGGCGCATCGGCCGCGATTGCCCCGAGCGATCTCGCCCCGGCCGCGCCCACCCCGATTCCGACGCCCCTTCGGCGCGAGCGCACGCCCCGCATCCCCACTGCACCGAGCCGCACTGCGCGCACGCTGCCGCTCTACATCACCTTCCTCGCGCTGCGGAATTAGATCGCACGTCTCCGTTCCTCCGCTCATTCCCGCTCCGTTCCGAATCCCCATCGGAGGCTGCCATGAGGCTCCGCCCCTATTTGCCGACCGTCCTCGGCTGCGCACTCTTCCTCGGTGTCGGCGCGGCCGCCTACTTCACGCAAGAACGCTGGTGGCCGTACCTGTTCCCTGTTGCGGAAGCCCAGAAAACCGGTGAGCCGACCGGCGAACCCGAACCCGCGGCCGGGGGGAATCGCGTGAAGCTCTCGGCGCAGGCCCAGAAGAACCTCGGCCTCGACGTGGACAACCCCGCACCGCAGGAATACTGGCGGACAATCCTCATCCCCGGCTCGGTGGTTGATCGGCCCGGCGAGAGCGACCGCAGCGTGACCGCAAAGGTCGCGGGGGTCGTGCTAGAGATCCGCGCGAAACCGGGTGACAGCGTCGAAGCCGGCGCTCCGCTGTTCACGCTGCAACTCACGAGCGAGTTCCTCCAAACCGCCCAGGCCGATCTGGCGAAGGCGGCGCGGGAGTCGGAGTTCGCCATCGCCAAGCGCGACCGCACCGCCGACCTCGTGAAGGGGGGCGCGGGCTCGGCTAGCGTCCTCATCGAAGACGAGAATCAGGTCAAGCGGTTGGCGACGCAGATCGCGACGCTCCGGCGGCAACTGCTCGTCTTCGGTCTGAATGCCGACCAGTCGAACCGCGCCGAGAAGGGGGACGCCATCACCGAGATCATCGTGACGGCCCCCGGTGTGGCGAACCCGGTCGCATCGGCGAAGGAACCGCGGGGCGAAGCGCTCTACGAAATGCAGGAACTCGGCGTGACACTCGGCGAACAAGTGGCGGCGGGTCAGAAACTCGCCACGCTCGCAAATCACCGCAAGCTCTACGTCGAAGGGCGCGCCTTCAAGTCGGAGGCGGATGCGCTCGCCGCGGCCGCGGAGCGCAAGGTGCCGATCCGCGCGGAGTTCTCCGATGAAGCGCCGGGCACTTGGAAGGTCCAGGAGCCGCTGCTTATCCAGCATCTCTCGAATCAGGTCGATCCGGCGACGCGCACCTTCGGCTTCTATTTGCCCCTCGAGAATCAGCCGCGCTCGTACGTGCAGGATGGCAAGGCGCGTTTCGTGTGGCGCTACCATCCCGGCCAGCGCGTCCGGCTGCGGGTGCCGGTCGAACGCCTCGACAAGCCGGGTGTGCTGCCTTTCGTCTTCCCGGCCGGGGCCGTGGTGCGCGAAGGCCCGGAGGCGTACGTCTTCGTGCAGACAGGGGACATCTTCGTCCGCAAGCCGGTTCACGTTCTGTATGAGGATCGCAACGAAGTCGTCGTGGCCAACGACGGCAGCGTGAGCGAAGCCGACTTCGTTTGTCGCAACCAAGCCGCCGCGATCAACCGGGCGCTGAAGGCCGCGGCGGGTGGCAATGAACCGGCCGGATGCGAACACAATCACTGAGCGAAAGCGGCCCGATGCTCGACGCCGTCATCAAGTTCTCCCTCCGGCACCGCGCCCTCGTGGCGGTCGCGTGCCTCGTCGCGCTCGGCTACGGCGGCTACACCGCGACGCGCATGCCCATCGACGTCTTCCCCGACCTCGACCGGCCGCGCGTCACCGTGATGACCGAGTGCCCCGGTCTCGCGCCGGAGGAAATCGAAACGCTCGTGACGTATCCCCTCGAATCGGCGTTTCTCGGTTCGACGGGGGTGCAGGTCGTCCGCACGCAATCGGGCAACGACCTCTCGGCCGTGACGGTCGAGTTCGCCTGGGGCACCGACATCAAGGCCGCGCGGCAGACCGTGCAGGAGCGGCTCGCCACCGTCGCCGGCGACTTGCCCCCCGGCGTCCGACCGCAGATGGCTCCGGTCAGTTCCATCCTCGGGCAAATCATGATCGCCGGCCTGAAGCCGCGACCGGGGCCGAACGGCGGTGACCTGGCGCCGATCCCGGACACGCCCTTCTATGCCGAGCGCGTCGTCGCGAAGGATGGCACTGCGCAGCTCTCCGCGTGGAAGCCGACCGATCGGAAGAAGCCCGCGACTTGGGAAGCGGTGCCCGTTGCAGACGCCAAGTGGGGAACCGCAACGGCGGATCGCGAACAGAGCGTGCAGGCCAACGTCGCCGGGAACTCGCGGTCTATCGCGTTCCCCTCCGATGCGAAGCGGGCGCTCGATGTCCGCACGCTCGCGGACTGGACCGTGCGGCCGCGACTGCGCAAAATCTCCGGCGTCGCGCAGGTGACAGTGCTGGGCGGCGGCCGCAAGCAGTACCAGGTGCGCATCGACCCGGCGGCTCTGCGCGAACAGGGTGTGACGCTCGCCGAGGTCGAGGAAGCGCTGCGGCGGAACAACGGGAACTTCTCCGGCGGGTTTGTCGATGTCGACGGGGCCGAGAAGCCGATCCGCGTCATCGGTCGCCTCGGGCCGCGCCCGGCGCAAGTCGTCGGGGACCTCAAGTTGATCGTCGTCAAGCCGCCGCCGAAATCGGAGGCCGGGAAGACGCCGGGCCGCGCGGTGCTGCTCGAACAGGTCGCGAAGGTGAGCGAAGGGGCGCAGGTGAAGCGCGGCGATGCCGGGATCAACGGGGCGTCCGGAGTCGCACTCACGATCACGAAGCAGCCGAGTGTCGATACGCGGGCGCTCACGGATACGGTGAAGGCCGAACTCGCGGGCATCGAATCGACCCTTCCTCCGGACGTCGAACTCGTCCCCGATCTCTACGAGCTGCGCGACTTCATCGACCGCGGCGTCTCGAACGTCGGCGAAGCGCTCGTCATCGGGGCCGGGCTCGTACTAATCGTGCTCTTCCTCTTTCTGCTCAACGTCCGCACCACGTTCATCTCCCTCGCGGCGATCCCGCTCTCGCTCGCCATCACCGCGCTCGTCTTCGAGCTGATCGGCGCGATCACCGGCACGGAACTCTCGATCAACGTGATGACCCTCGGCGGCATCGCCGTCGCGATGGGCGAACTCGTGGACGACGCCATCGTGGACGTGGAGAACATCTTCCGTCGGCTCCGCGAGAACGCGCATTTGCCGAACCCGAAACCGGCCATCCGAGTCGTCTTCCGGGCCAGCGTCGAAGTCCGCACCTCCATCGTCTTCGGCACGGCCGTGGTCATCCTCGTCTTCCTTCCGCTGTTCGCGCTCTCCGGCGTCGAAGGCCGGCTCTTCGCCCCGCTCGGGCTCGCGTACATCGTGTCGATCCTCGCGTCATTATTGGTGTCGCTCACCGTCACGCCGGTGCTGTCGTACTACTTGCTCGCGAAGTCGAAGGCCGTGCGCGCGGAGCGCGAGGGCCTGCTGATCCGTGTCCTCAAGTGGTTCGCCGCGCACCTCATTCGGTTCAGCATGAGATGGGCCGCGCCGCTGCTGCTGTTCACCTGGCTGCTCGTGGCTTACTGCGGCTGGCGGATCACCACCATCGGCGCCGACTTCCTGCCACCGTTCGACGAGGGGGCCGCGCAGTTGAGCGTGAACCTCCCCGTGGGCACTTCGCTCGACTCCAGCGTGCAGACGAATCGACTGGTGGACGCCGAACTGGAAGCGCTGCGACAAACCCCCGACAAGCCGGACGGGCTGATCCGATCGTTCGTGCGCAAGACGGGCCGCGCCGAGTTGGACGAACACGCGGATCCGCCGAACCAGAGCGACATCATCATCCAGTTGAATCCCGCGAGCGGTGTGTCGCGCAGCGACGCGATGAAAACCATCCAGACCCGCGTGACCGAATCGGTGCCCGGAATCGAGACCGAGATCGAACAGCCGCTGGCGCACCTCATCAGCGAGAACATCAGCGGCAGCACGGCCCAGATCGCGATCAAGCTCTCCGGCGACGACCTCGACACGCTCGAACGGTTGTCGAAGCGCATCAAGGACGCCATTGCCGGCGTGCGCGGCGTGAGTTCGCTCGTGGTCGAACCGATCCGGCAGACCGACGAAATCCACATCAAACTCAGGCCCGAATCGCTCGCCTTCCACGGGGTGGATCGGACGACCGTCGGCGAATTCGTTCAGGCCGCGCTGAAGGGCGAAGCCGTGTCGCAGATCATCGATGGACAGCGCCGCTTCGATCTGGTGGTGCGGCTCGACGGGTATGTCAAGACCGACGCGACGGGCCGGAGCGAAGTCGCGAAGATCGAAGACCTCGTGCTCGATCTCCCCGGCGGGCCGGTGCGCCTCGGCGAGCTCGCCGACGTGACCCCCGCGACCGGCGGCGACTCGGGACCGAATCAGGTGAAGCGCGAGAGCGCCCGCCGACGGATCGTGATCCGCTGCAACGCCCGCGATCGCGACCTCGCCGGCGTTGTCGCCGACATCCGCAAGAGTGTTGCCGAGAAGGTGCCGCTGCCCGACGGGTACGCCGTCGAATACGGCGGGCAGTTCGAGAGTCAGCAGCGGGCCACCCGGCTCATCGCGATCCTCGCGGCGATCTCCTTCGTCGGCATGTTCTTCGTCCTCTACCTGCTTTTCCCCTCGGCCCGCATCGTCCTCCAGATCCTCAACGCCATCCCGACGGCCTTCATCGGCGGCGTGTTCGCGCTCGTCGTCACGGGCCAAACGCTCACCGTGGCGAGCCTCGTCGGGTTCATCTCGCTCGGCGGCATCGCCGTCCGCAACGGCATCCTCCTTGTCACGCACTACCTGCACCTGATGAAGTCCGAAGGGGAGCGCTTCGACGAACGCATGATCCTGCGCGGGAGCTTGGAGCGGTTGTCCCCGGTGCTGATGACCGCGCTCACGGCCGGCATCGGACTGATCCCGCTCGTGGTCGCGGGGCACCAGCCCGGCCGCGAGATCTTGTATCCGGTGGCGACCGTCATCCTCGGCGGACTCATCACCTCGACCTTCTGCGAATTCCTGATCCACCCCGGCCTCTTCCGGCGCTTCAGCGGCCGCGCGGCCGAGATGATCGCCCACAGCGATACCCAGGCCGACGTGCTTGACGAACCGAACCCGCCGCGCAGTGCGGCGGACGATGGAACCGCGGGCCGATCCGGCCCGTGACTCTCTGGAGGTAGAACGATGCGGACGATGTTCACACTGGCCCTGATCGGGCTGTTCGGTGCGGCGGCTTCACCGGCGCGGGCCGAGGAGCACGAAGGCCCCCACAAGGGGATCGTCGTCGAGTGGGGCGAAGAGGAGTACCACGGCGAGATCGTCGTCGATGCGAAGGCCGGCGCCGTGACGGTCTACATCTACGGCGACGACAAATCGCTGACGAAGGGGAAGGGCGTCGCCATCGCGGCGAAAGTGCTCACCCTCACGATCAAGGGCGAGAAGCCGGTGACCATCAAGCTCGAACCGGCGCCGGTGAAGGGCGACCCCGAGGGCACGGCGTCCCAGTACACCGGCAAGCACGAAATCTTC
>JAYVTJ010000660.1:0-4372 GCA_043774415.1 Fimbriiglobus sp.
GCCCTGCCCCGCAACGAGAGCGGCGCCATGACGACCTTCACTGCCGTCGGCCCGACGGCGAACGCCGCGATCCGCGATGTGATCGAGCAAGTCCGGGCCGAGAGCAAGCGCTGATTCACTTCGCCAGTTTGTGGATTGTCAGGAAGACCGAACCCATCACCTTCGCGGCGGCGTCCTTCGCGGTGAGGTTGTAGCCAACCTGCAACTGCATGACAGGCTTCATTCCGCCGGGCAGTTTCAGGAAGACCGTCTTCTCGTCGAGCAGCTTCGCGCTCTCGAAGACCAAGTCGTCCTGCCCCTCGATATTCGGATTCGACACTTTCCAGCGCTTGCTGCCGTACTCGCCGACCCAGCGGTAGTTCCACCACGCCGCTTTGTAGTTCGCGGGATTCTCCGCGATCGCTTTATCGATGCTCCGGCTGAAGGTCAGCTTCACACCGGTCGCCGTAATTTCATGCTTCACCACGGTATCGAGCGGAGCTTCGGTCATCCGCATGCGCTGGAGGCATCCGTCGGCCTTGGCCCCGGTTTGCCAGCCGTTGAGCCCGCAGACGTAGAGCATCTTGTCCTGGAACCTTCCGCGACACACGCCCGCGAGGAACTGCACCGGCAACCCGGCGACGCCCCCCTGCGCGGTGCCGTCGTCGAACTCCTGACGCAGCAGCACGAAGGGCCGGCAGCGGCCGTAGCTGAAGTGGATCGGCAGCCCGGCGAGCGCCCCGAAGGTGTCCTTCGGCACCCAGACTTGCCCGCCGGCGGAGTTGTCCACTTCGCGAGGTAACCAGCAGAGCGGCGGATCGTAGATCGTCGGCAGCGGTGTCCGATGGGCGGCGCGCATGTCGCCGTAGAAGCCCCCCTTCTTGTACTGGTCGATGCGCGTCGCCGGCATCCAGTTCCCCTCCTGATCGGCCCCGGTCAGAATCCCCGACGGCGACATCCCCATGCCGATGGGGTGGCGGAACCCGGTGGCGAACGTCTCGACCTTCTTGCCGTCGGCGCTCACCTTGAGCAGGCATCCGCCACTCGGCAAATCGGTGTCGCCCGTCTTGAAGAAGTAGAAGTTCCCATCGGGGTCGGTTTCCAAACAGGTGTCGTAGCTGTGTTCTCCGGCCCCCGTGTGCCAGTCGTTGCTGAGGCACTCGTAGAAGTCGGCTTCGCCATCGCCATTGGAATCGTGCAGCCGCGTGAGCTGGCCGCGTTCGAGCACGACGACTTTGCCATCGACGACCTTCAGTCCGAGCGGATGGTACAGCCCCGTGGCGAAGCGCTGCCACGAGACTTCCCCGGCCTTTTCATCGACCTTCGCGAGCCAGACATCGCCGTGGCAGGTGCAGACCGCGATCCGGCCATCGGGGAGAAAATCCAACCCCGTGCAGAAGAAGAGGGCTTTGGACGGGTTGTCGTACGGGATCGTCAGCGTGTCCACGGCGAAGGGGCCTTTCTCATCGCCGCGCACGAGTTTCGTGAGGATCGGCTTGCCCCAGTGTGCGGGCCCGGCTTTCGTGAGAGCGGTCAAGTCGCGGAGCGCCTCGACTTTCACCGGTGGGCCGTACACGGTGAAGACAGTCTCGGCTTTCGCGTTCGCTTCGAACTTGGCGACCCGCGCATCGTCCACGCGCAGTGTCAGCGGCTTGTCGTGCGCGGCGATGTTCAGCGTGCGGACCATGCTCGCTTCGATGCGCTCGATGGAATCGAGGATCTCCGTCCCGTTGACCGTGTAGGCGAAGACGGTGCTCGTGCCGTTCAGATAGTGCCCGCGGTAGCGCATGTTCTCGGTGGGGATCGTGGCCTTCGCAATCAGCGAGACCTGGCCCTTCGCGTCGGCCCAGCCGGCGGCGCTCGCGGTCGTCAGCAGCAGCTTCGCACCCGGCGGCGCCGTCGGCGTATTCAGCAGTCCGAAGCGCCGATTGCTGTGGAGCAAGTATCCGTCGGTCCACGCGGCGGCGAAGCTCAGCGTCGAGCGGTCGAAGATCGCGGCCGCGTCGCCCTTCGCCCCGAGCTTCACCGCGGTGCCCTTGTAGACCCGCTGCGAGACATTACCGAGCGGATAGCCGAACGTGGCGTTCTGCGTTGGGCCGGTGTCCGTTTTGCGGAAGCGATCGTCGTCCCAATCGGGGTCTTTCATCCGCTCCCACGGTTCCCCTTTGCCCACGGCCGGCCGCGGCGTCCAGTCCAGCAAGTCGAACGGCTTCTGTTGCTGGGCGATCACCGCGGTTCCGGACGCGACCAAGACGAAGATCGACAAACAGCGCATCGCGAGAACTCCGCGGGTGGGAGCGATGATCTTCCCCGGAATCGGCGGGCGACGCAACGTCGGTTGTCACCCGCCCGGCATACAATGTCCGCTATGGAAAAAGTCGAACTGCGAATCGTGGCGGGCACCCTGCGCGGGCGGAAGATCACGGCGATCGTCCACGAAGACATGCGCCCCACGCCCCAGATGGTCCGCGAGGCCCTCTTCAGCATCCTCGGCAACGCCGTGCCGGGGCGTATCTTCTACGACGTTTTCGCCGGCACGGGCATCGTCGGCATCGAAGCCGTGAGCCGCGGCGCGTCTTCCGCAAGGCTCATCGAACTCGATTCGAAGCAGGCCGCGGAAATCCAGAAGCAGCTCGAGCGCTTCGAGATCGCCGACAAGGCCCAGGTGTTGCGGGCCGACGCCTACCGCTGGGCCGAGCGCTGGATTCCCACGGAAGGCGTGCCGGTGAATCTGTTCCTCAGCCCGCCGTTCCCCGACCTGAGTGCGGAGAAGGCGAAGGAGTTCCTCGACTTCACGATGGGCCTTTTCGCGAAGGCCCCGGACGAAAGCGTGCTGATCCTCCAGGCCGAGGACGGCTTCCCGCTCGACGATCTCCCCGATCCGGAACTCTGGGACACTCGCAAGTACGGCCGCAATCTGCTGCTGTTCCGCGTCAAGGGCGAGGGCGTCGAAACTTCCGAGCCGAACTCCGAAGCCACCACCTGACTTTTCCTGTTCTAGGCTTCCCCGTGCACGGGCGTCGGCCCGGTGGGGAGTCCGTTTCATGCGCGTCATCATCGCCCCCGAGTTCTACCAGCAGATGCTCCGGGCGGAGTCGCTCCCCGAGGACTGCTACGTCCGGCCGGGCGAGTATCCGCACCACATGTACATCGAAGGGGTGAAGTACATTATCGGCCCGGCCGTGCTCGACGGCCTCGCCCAGGCCGAAGAGCGTGGCGACAAGGAAGCCGTCAAGCACCTCCGGCTGCACAAGCTCCACTACGACAGCCTCCTCGCCGATGCGGCCCGCTACGGCTCCCTCGACGGTGTAACCCTCCTAGGCGATCCGCCGCCGAGTGAAGAGGAAGGAAGCCCGACCGCGGGCAATCCGTTTCTGCCGCGGAATCCGACGACGTGGGAAGACCTCGGCCTCGAAAGCTCGTTCCTGTTCGAGAGCGTATTGCGGGCGCTCTTCAACCGCGGCCAGATCACCGGCGGCGAGATGGCGACGGAACTCGCCGTTCCGTTCACGGTCATCAACCCCGTGCTCCAGCAGATGCGGAAGCAGAGTCTCATCGACATCGTCGCCCAGCGCGGCGGCGGCGGCGACTCCAGCTTCGTTTACGAAATCAAGCCGCCCAAAGGGCCGGCGGCGCTCTCGGAAGCGACCGACAAGACGAACTACTCCGGGCCGCTGCCCGTGCCGTTCACCGACTACGTCGAATCGGTGATGGCCCAGACCGTCAAGAATCTCATCGTCACGCGGCGGAGCATCCGCAAGGCGTTCGAAGACCTCATCATCTCCGAATCGTCGTTCAACGAGATCGGCCCGGCCATCAACTCGGCGTCGTCGATCTTCTTCTTCGGCTACCCCGGCAACGGCAAAACGAGCATCGCCGAGCGCATCACGCGGCTCATGGGCGACCACATCTACGTGCCGCACGCCATCGAGGCCAACGGGCAGATCGTCAAGGTGTACGACCCGATCCAGCACACGACGGTCAAGGCGGAGGCGTCTCAGGACAGCAGCGACGGGTTCGCCAGCATCTTCAAAGGGTCCGGCGACCACGACACGCGGTTCATGAAGGTGAAGCGGCCGACGATCGTGGTCGGCGGCGAACTGACCATGGCCCAGCTCGACCTGACGTACAACGCGGTCGGCCGGTTCTACGAGGCCCCCCTGCAGATGAAGGCCAACGGCGGCATCTTCATGATCGACGACTTCGGCCGTCAGATGGTTCGGCCGATGGACCTGCTCAACCGCTGGATCGTGCCGCTGGAGAAAAAGTACGACTACCTGACCACGGTGGCCGGCACCAAGCTGGAGGTGCCGTTCGACCAAGTGCTGATCTTCAGCACCAACCTCGACCCGACCCAGTTGGCCGACGAGGCGTTCCTGCGGCGGATCAAGTT
>JAYVTJ010000661.1:0-2355 GCA_043774415.1 Fimbriiglobus sp.
CAACAACCTGCTCAACGGCAAAAAACTCGGCACCGAGCACTTCATACTGCTCGCCTCGCCGGACGAAATCCCGATGCCGACGATCGTGCGGAGCATCCATGCCGGGTTCCGAATCTGGCGCTTTATCCCGGCCGAACCGGCGAAGCCCGGTTCCGTGCAGCGGATCGTAACTCCGATCGATGTGACCAAGAAACCCTGACGAGGTACCCGACTTGAGCTCCCCCGCCGCGCTGAATCTCGACGAATTGTGCTCGCCTATACCGGGACCCACCCCATCGGGCGATTCACTCGCCGACGGCGTCCGGCTGCAGCTCGACGAACTCCGCAAAGAACCGGACGACTTCGATTCGAGCACGGCCGGCCGCGTCGCCGACTGGCCGAAGGTCATCAGGCTGGCGACGGAGAATTTGCAGACGAAGTCGAAGGACCTGCTGCTGGCGGTGCGCCTCGTGGAAGGTGTCACGAAGAAGTACGGCTGGGCCGGGCTGCGCGACGGGCTCCGGTTGCTCGGCCGACTCTCGGGCGAATGCTGGGAGTACCTCCATCCGATCCCCGGCCCCGGCGAAGATGCGGAGGTCCGCGTCGGCCCGTTCAACTGGCTCAACGACGCGATGCGCGGGGCGAAATTCCCGCAGGTGATCGCGAATTTGCCGGTGGCGAAGGCGGGCGGCAAGCCGTTCGCCTACGTCGATTGGATCGTCGCGAGCCGCAAGGAGGAACTCGAAGCGCTGATGGGCAAGGTCGATGCGCCCGCGCTGAAGACGACCTTCGAAGACATCGTCGCCGCGCGGACCGCTCTCGAAGAGCTGTCGCGCATCCTCGACGAGAAGCTCGGCGCCGACATCGCGCCGAACTTCCTCTCGCCCGAGAACACGTCGAGCATGGGCACGGCGATCGATCAGTGCCTCGAGATGATCCACGGAGTCGCAAAGCGGCGCGGCGTCGAACTCGAACCGAAAGCCGCGGGCGAAGACGGCGCGGCTTCCGACGGGGAGGTGACGGCATCAGAGGGGCGACCGGGCGGTCCGCCTCTGATGGGTACGACGCGGGACGAGCTGTACCGACAGCTCGAGCAGATTGCCGCGACGCTCAAGCGCATCGAGCCGCACAGCCCCGTGCCGTTCATGATCGAGCGCTGCGTGAAGCTCGGCACGATGCCCTTCCCGAGCCTGATGCGGGCGATCATCCGCGAGAGTGGCACCCTCGACGAACTCGACCGCATCATGGGCTTGGAGCAGTCGCAATCGACGGACGATTAGCGGTTCAAAATCGCAGGTTGAAGTTCAGCATGAACTCCACCCGGAACGGATTGGGACTCGCGAGCGGCACTCCGACGGCGGGACTGATGTACGCCCGCTGGGTCGCGAAGTGGACGCCGGTCGTGAAGTTCACCTGGTCCTGAAGGTAGACATCTCCATTCGGATCGCGCTTGTTGAGCGGCGTCGTCACGTGCAGTTCCGCGACCGGGATGATGCCCGTCACCACGCTGTCCGGCCGATTGCGATACATCCAGTAGCCCACGGCGATGCTGTTCCCCAGCACGGTCGGATCGCGCGAGTCGGTGGGGGCCAAGATGCTCGAAATCCCTTGGATGTAGGCGCGGTCGAAGTTCTTGATGAACCCGACCCACGGCTGGAAGATCACCGACCTCGGCGTCGCTGTGCCGTCTCCGAAGGAGCCGGGATTCGCCCCCGTCGGTACGGTCAGCACGAGGCCGGTCGAGAAGAGGTCGCCGGTCCGGCGGTCGTCGTAGATCGCATACTTGAAGAGCAGGCTGAGGTCGGCGGCGCCCGAGGACGAAATTCCGGGAGGCCCGACCAACTGCACGAAGGGGAGCCGCATCCCGAACGAGGCTCGCCCCTCCAAGAACGTCTTTTCGAAGCCCATCGTCTCGCGGTGCAGATCGATCGCTCCCAGACCCTGAGTCAGCGACGGGTTCACGCCGCTGTAGAAGTCGTACCCGGTGTACACGCGGTCGGTCGGTCGCGGCCCGTCGTTGTCGGTGATTTTGATCCCGTTGTACCGGCTGATGACGGGCAGCCGCAGCACGCGGGTGACGGCGACGAGGACGTTGCGGTAGATCGGCACATCGGTCACGACTCTGCGCCCGTTCGCATCGAGCGAGACGAACTGCTGCGTGCCGATCTGCTCCCGCTGCACGATGGTGTCGGTGACGACCGTGCGGTTGTACGTGATGCCGACGAAATCGCCGTCGAAGTTCGGATTCGCGGTCGCGGAGGATTGGCCGCCCCCTTCGCCGCCCCGCGCGAAGGCCCCTTCCCGCAGCGAATTTTCGAGTGCGTTCGGGTTCGGATTCGCCATCGGATTGGCCGGATCGGTCGGTGTCCCAGGGGT
>JAYVTJ010000662.1:0-1866 GCA_043774415.1 Fimbriiglobus sp.
ACGGCGGGGAAGAGCTTGTATTCGGTGGAGATGACGACGAAGGGTGCGGCCCGGCAGTGAGGAAAAGTATGCCGACGATCCACATCACGAAGTACGAGATCAGGAACGAACTGCTGCCCGAAGTCTGCGTGTTCACCGGCGAGCCGACGGGTCACACGATCCGGAGTCGGTTCCGCAAGACGCCGCCGTGGGTGCCGGTCGCCTTTCTCGCTTCGCCGGCGCTGAGGATTTTCTTCTTCGTGCTCTTCTCGCGCGCCGATATGGCCCCGCCCGCCTTCACTTACTTGTTTTCGGCACTCCCGCTCGTCATGGGCATCTGCGGCCTGCTGGCCCGGAAGTCGGTCGTGATCGACGTGCCCGTCTCGCCGCGCATGGCGAGGCGGTGGATTTGGCCGAGTGTATTCGGACTGCCGCGCTCGCTCTATGCGAAAGAGATCACGGAAACGGACATCGCGCTGGCGGGAGTCCACCCCGGTTTCGTCGCCGCCGTGCAAGAAGTGTGGCTCCGCGAAACGATCCGCCTCCAGAAGGAGTAGGAGGGCCGCTCCCCGACTCCGGGCGCGCGGCCCTCCTGATCTCACTGCGCTTCGTACACGCGGATCTCGGGGCCCTCTTTGCCGTCCTGCTTCGGCACGCCCAAGTAAACTTTGCCATCGGCATATGCGCAGGTGCGCGAGAACTTCGGCGTTTCAATCTTCGCGATCACCTCGTACGTCTCGCCCTTCTTCCCGATGACGCAGAGGGCACCGTCGCCGCAGGATGCGTAAATCCGGTTGCGCTTGGCGTCGAAGTGGATGTCATCGATTCCGGCGGGGATCGCGACGGATGCGAGTTCCTTGCCCGTCTTCGCATCGAAGACGACGACCATCGGCTTCTTCGGGCAACCGACGAAGAGCAGGCCCTTCGCCGAATCGTAGGCAATCGGGCTGCCCGCATCGGAGAGCGTGAGCGGATACTTGTCGGTCACTTCGCCCTTGGCGATGTCGAGGACGCCGAAGGTGCTCGGCTTGGTCAGCACCGCGAAGACCTTCCCGGCTTTGGCGTCGATCTCGAAGCCGTGGACGGCGCCCGGCAGCTTGATCGACGTTTTGACTTCGCCGGTCTTCGCGTCGAGCACCATCATCGTCTCGCCGCAGCCGACGTAAACGCATTTGGAATTGGGCGTGACGTGGACGTTGTCCGCGCCCGGAGCCTTCGTGCTGAAGACGGTTTTGTAATCGGAGCCGGTGAAGGCGTTGCAGGTGCCCGCGCCGTTGCCGACGAACACCGTGTCGAGTTCGTGCGAATACGCGACGCCGGAGATCTTGCCCTGATCGGCGATCTGCTTCACGAGCTTGCCGGTCTTCAGATCGACGATGTCGAGCGTGTTGTACGGCTTGTTGGCGACGAACAGCCGCCCCCCTACGGGATCGACGCAGAGGTGATCGAGCTTGCCATCGACCCCTTTGAGCGGGATCGTCTGCACGAGCTTCAAAGGGGCTTCGTCGGCGGCCGGGGCGCGGCCCGCAAGCAGGATCAGGGCGGCGGCGAGGAGCAGGATGCGCATCGGGGTCGATCTCGGGGGGTCGTGTCGGACGGCGCCGGGAGTCGGCGCCGGCGATTCTCAGCTTATCGGATTCGCGATAGCGATCCGCCGGCCCACGCCGTAGGTTAGTCGCACCGATCCCCACATCCCCGGAACGCTCCCCGTGGCCACGATCCGCATCACCCGGTACGAAGTCCGCAGGAACTTGCTCCCCTCGGTCTGCATGCTCACCGGCGAGCCGACCGGCGACGTCAAGCGGCACACCTTTCGCTGGACGCCCCCGTGGGTCGGCATCCTCATCCTCGGCGGGTTGCTCCCCTACCTCATTGTGGCCCTGATCC
>JAYVTJ010000663.1:0-8953 GCA_043774415.1 Fimbriiglobus sp.
GGGACGATGGTCCACTCCGAGAAGTCGGGGCCGCTGAAAACGACCGGGACATCGTTGAAAGTTTCCCGGTCCGGATCGTAGGTGAGGGCGTTGCAAAGAATCTTCGTCCCGTCCTCGCTGATCCGCCAGCCGAACATCTCGGAAGGCCCGGTCGGGTCCGGAGCGAACGGATTCCGCAGGACGATCACGCGGCCGTCGGGCTTCACGACCCACGCCTCGATGCGGTCCGCGGGATAGGGGACCACCGTCAGGATTTTCGTGCCGTCGTCGGCGATGTCGGACGCGTACGAAAGGGAACCGACGGGGGTTGGGATGACGGTGAAAGTCGAGGCGTCGAACAACTGGCCGGTGACCGCGAGTGATCCGGCACCGGAATCTCCCGCCCACGCCCCGCCGGCGTCGAGGCTGAACGCCTCGGTATAATCCGCGTCCTGAGTGCCGCCTGGTGCTGCGGCATGACCGAGTTCGTAGGCGGTGCCGGGGTTCGTCAAATCCCAGCCGAGCGCGCGCTCGGTTTGAATCGACGTGTTCGCGGTGTATACGCTGGCCCAGCCGACAGCCCGGCCGTTGCGGAGGTCCTTCGGGACAACCGACGATACATCGAAGTCGCCGCCGCCGAGTTGCTGCTGGGAATACGCGCCGTCGGGGGTGAGGGTGAAGTATACGCCCAGTCGCAGTTCCGCCGGGGACAGGGCAACGCCGACACCCCGGATGGTGCCGCGCGGATCCACTTCGATAGCCTGCACCGAGTAGAGGTTCGGCACGGCGAAGAGGGCCGGCACTTCGCGGGCTTCGAGTGCGCAGAGTTGCAACCTCGACCGAGTCCGCGGGCGACGGGCCGCGCTCGAGGTCCAGAGCCGTTGCCACTGAGAGCGGACCGTGCGGATCATGGATCGGTCTCGCCAGCGAAAGGGGGAGAACAACTCTATGAACCTAGCCCCGCTACTTCGAGATTCCGAAGTGGCTCACGAACACCGTCCGACTCGGTTCGTGGACGCCGAACCTCACGAAAAGGGGCTCGACGAAACCGATACGCAGCAGGAGGCGATCGACATCGGAGCCTTCACGCGATTCGCCGAATTCTTGGGGCGTCCGCTCCAACTCTTCCATCATCCAGCGCAGCGCGCGGAGGGTTGAAAAGTGTTGGCCGATTTGTTCCGAATGGTCGATCAGTGCCCACAGCTATTCGGCAACCGTACGGGAATTGGAAATCCGATAGCGGTTGTCGCTCATGGCGAGCCGCTGTATTTGGACTCGTGTTCCTCGATGATCGACAGCAGCGATTCCCCCTGCGGAGCGTTCATGAGTTCGTCTTGCTCTTCGAGCGTGAGCGAGACGTCGAACTCGGAACCCCGCATGGAGTCGTAAATCGACTTCTTGTACAGGTCGCGCTCGAACTTGACGCGGGTGAGTTCGGCTTCCAGCTCCGCCAAGCGGGCCAGCACTTCATCGGGTGGCGAACCGTTCATGGAAGAACCTCCGGGGGGGAGTGCGTTATCGATTCTAACAGAGGCGAGGTACGCCGGAAACGAAAAACTCGATCCTTCGGGGTCGGTTCCACCGAGTCTTGGTTCCCACTCCCGCATTCGGTAGGAATTCCCGACGGCTGAACAAGCCGACCCTGAACGAAACAAGCCCGCTTGCGCGGGCTTGTTCGTTCGGCTCCCTCGCTTGCGCGTCGGGCGAACTCAGTACATGTCGTCGTAGCCGCCGCCGGAGCCCTTCTTCGGTTCGTCCTTCGGCACGTCCGAGATCAGCGCATCGCTCGTGAGGAGCAGCGTGGCGACGCTGGCCGCGTTCTGCAGGGCGCTGCGGACGACCTTGCGTGGGTCGATGATGCCCTTCTTGACCATATCGCAGTATTCGCCGGCGCGGGCGTCGTAGCCGTAGTTGCTGTCCTTGTTCTTGAGCACGTCGGCCGCGATGACGTTGCCGTCGTCGCCGGCGTTCTCGCAGATCTGCTTGATCGGCGACCGGCAGGCCCGGACCACGATGTTGTAGCCGACTTCTTCGTCCGGGGTCATCCCCGCGGCCTTCAGCCCTTCGGCGGCCCGCAGGAGGGCGATACCGCCGCCGGGCAGGATGCCTTCTTGGTTGGAGGCGCGGGTGGCGAACATGGCGTCTTCGACGCGCATCTTCTTTTCCTTCACTTCGCTCTCGGTCGCCCCGCCGACGTTGATCTTGGCGACGCCGCCTTGGAGCTTGGCGATCCGCTCGCTGAGCTTCTCGCGGTCGTAGTCGCTCGTGCTCTTGTCGAGTTCGCGCTGGATCTGCGCGACGCGGGCCTTGATGATGTCCTTCTTGCCGCTGCCTTCGATGACGATCGTATTGTCCTTATCGACGGTCACCTTTTTGGCCCGGCCGAGCTGGCTCAGTTCTACGGCTTCGAGCTTCGTGCCGAGGTCTTCGAAAATCGCTTCGCCGCCCGTGAGGATGGCGAGGTCTTCGAGCATGGCCTTGCGGCGGTCGCCGTAGCCGGGTGCCTTGACCGCACAGCACTTGAAGGCGCCTGGGTTGCGGACCTTGTTCACCACGAGCGTGGCGAGCGCTTCGCCATCGACATCTTCGGCGATGATGAGGATCGGCTTGCCCTGCTGGAGAACCTTCTCGAGAACCGGAACGAAGTCGCGGTTGCTGCTGATCTTCTTCTCGTAGATGAGGATGTACGGGTCTTCGAGCACGGCTTCCATGCTCTCGACGTCGGTGACGAAGTAGGGCGAGAGGTAGCCGCGGTCGAACTGCATCCCCTCGACGAGTTCGAGGTTCGTGTCGATCGACTTGCCTTCTTCGACGGTGATGACGCCGTCCTTGCCGACCTTGCCCATCGCTTCGGCGATGATGTTGCCGATCTTCGAATCGCCGTTCGCGGCGACCGTGGCGACGTTCTCCAGATCCTTCTGGCCCTTCACGGGGATGCTCATCTTCTCGAGCCGGGCGACGATCTCTTCGACGGCCTTTTCCATGCCGCGCTTCATGAGCATCGGGTTGGTGCCGGCGACGACGGCGCGGAGGCCTTCATTGAAGATCGCCTCGGCGAGCACGGTCGCGGTGGTGGTGCCGTCGCCGGCGACGTCGCTCGTTTTCGAGGCGACTTCCTTCACCATCCGGGCGCCCATGTTCTCGTAGTGATCGGGCAGTTCGATTTCCTTGGCCACGGTCACGCCGTCCTTGGTGACGGTCGGGCTGCCGAAGCTCTTCTGGATGATAACGTTCCGGCCTTTGGGCCCGAGGGTCACCTTCACGGCTTTGGCGAGCTTGCCGATGCCGCGCTTCAGGGCTTCGCGGGCTTCTTGGTCGAATGCGATCTGCTTGGCGCTCATTCAGAATCTCCAGGTGAAGCGTCGGCCGAATGGCGTCCGCTTGTTGCGGTCCGGGGTACATGCTCGAAAGGAGATCACGCCCCGGAGCGCAGTCGTGTGAAATCGGAAATCAGGCGAGGACGGCCATCACATCGTCTTGCTGCATGATGAGGACATCGCCCTTGTTCTTCTTGTCTTCGAACTCGTCGCCGGCCCACGCCGTGAAGAGGACGGTGTCGCCGATCTTGAGCTGCATGGCGATCCGGGAGCCGTCTTTCGGATTGATCTTGCCCGGTCCGACCGCGAGGACTTTGCCGCGCTGGGGCTTCTTCTGGGCGGCGTCCGGCAGGAGAATGCCGCCGGCGCTCTTGGCGTCCGAGGCTTCGCGCTTGACGATGATGCGGTCGTTGAGAGGGGTCAATTCCACGCTGAGGCTCCGAGTCGCGAAAGGG
Source organism: Fimbriiglobus sp. (assembly GCA_043774415.1). Taxonomy (GTDB): domain Bacteria; phylum Planctomycetota; class Planctomycetia; order Gemmatales; family Gemmataceae; genus JALHQU01. The sequence goes on from JAYVTJ010000663.1 coordinate 3,752, forward strand.
GGTAGTGGATTCAATGCAAGCAACTCGTGCGCCCGAGACTGATGGGAGCGGAAGTGCATAATCGGGAATGACTTGCGGAAGGGAGAAGTACAGAATCCGTCTGCCGATGTGGCAAGTCCGACAGTCCGGCTGTCGGATTGGCAGAACCGTAGGTTACGCTCACCTCCCAATCATCTGAAGCGCAATTCATCGCGGTGTCACGCGGAGCGTGACCTACGCCGGCTTCAATCCGATCCCCGATTTCGTTTCCGTCGCCCCGAGGACTCCGGAAACGATCCCTTCGAGCAGAGCCAAATAGCCGAGGAATCGCTCTTTCCCGTCAGGGGTCAGTTCGACGAGCGTGAGGCTGCGCTTGGCCTTCGTCGATTTGCCGATGGAAACCAATCCCGCTTCTTGCAGCGTGCTGAGGTGCCGGCTCAGATTGCCGTCGGTCAGCGAGCAGTGATCGCGGAGTTCGTTGAAGCTCAGCCCGCGATGATGCGCGAGAAGCGACGTGAGAATGCCCAAGCGGGCCTTCTCGTGAAGCACGCGGTCGAGGCCGCCGAAGGCGAAGCGGCCGGTCTCTTCTTCGGATTTGTCGCTCATGGCGTTTCCCGCTCCAAGTTCCAGTACAGCAGGGCGGCCGTGCCGAGTTGGCCGACGCCGAACGGGATGGCCATGGCCCACGCTGACAGAGCCATGTCACCGGCGCGGGTGAGGTTGAAGATGCCGGCCGCGAGGTAGAAGACGCCGACGAGGACGATGGCCTTCGGCAGCAGCCGGCAGGACGCGAAGACGCCGAGGCTGAAGAAGACCTGCCACAATCCGGGCAGCAGCCCGGCGTGCTCCGGAGCATGGCGAACGATGGCGATGGTCACCATCGCCCCGGCGACGAGGCACGGCGCGAATTGTCCGACGGCGAGCCACGTCATCTCGCGCGCGAGGCGATCGACGCCGCTGTGGAACCGCAGCCAGATTCCGGAACCGGAGATCATCGCACCCGCGACGGCGGCGCTCACCCAGAGCGTGAGATATTCGCGGATGTCGGAAGTCGGATCGACGGCGATGCGCGACTGCACGACCCCCGCGATGAAGGCGACCACCCCCGAAGCGGCGACCGGCACGGCGCGGTAGCCGCGGAAGCGTTCCGTCTCGGCGACGCGGGCGCGGATTTCGGCGATCTGGGTGAGGGCCTCGCGGAATTCCAAGCCTGCGCTCCGTAGGATAATAGAGACGAAACGACTGACTGCGTGAAAGAGGCGACTGTCATGACTGTGCAAACCTATCGCGATCTCCTCAAGGCTCAGCCGTTCCAGCCATTCCGCGTCACGATGTCCAGCGGCAAGTACTACGATATCACCCATCCCGAGATGGCGTTCCTCACGCGCACGCAACTCATCATCGGAACGGGGGAGATCGATGAGACCGCCCCCGAATCGTTCAGGATTTGCTCGCTGCTCCACATCACCGCCGTAGATCCGCTGACCAAAAAGTGGGCCGAAGTCTGAATCCCGCTCACTTCTTGAACACTTCCTCGAACAGCGCCTTCATCGACGCCCACGACTTCTCATCCGCTTCTTTGTTGTACGCCATGCCGGCGATCTTGTGATCGTCGGCGCCTTTCACCGTGAAGCTGTGTACGGCCCCTTTGTACTCCTGGAAATCGAGCGGCAGCTTCGCCGCTTCGAGCGCCGTCTTGAAGCCGGTGATCGCGTCGGGCATGATGAACTTGTCGTCGGCCCCATGGCAAACGAGCACCTTCGCCTTGATCGCCTTCGCATCGTCCGCCGTGAGTTTCGGCAGTGCCGAATGGAACGTCGCGACCGCTTTGAGATCGGCACCCGACGCCGCGAGTTGCAACGCGGTCGTACCGCCGAAGCAGTAGCCCATCGCAGCGCAGCGGGTCTTGTCCGTGTACTCGAAGTCGGTCAGCACCTTCAGCGCCTCCTTCGCCCTGCCGCGCCAAACCTCGACGTTCTTGCGGACGGCGCCCGACATCGCCGTGGCATCCTTCGGATGATCGACGACCTTCCCTTCGCCGTACATGTCGCAGGCGAAGGCGACGTAGCCCATCTTCGCGAGCTGCTCGGCCCGCATCTTCGCGTAGTCGTTCAGACCCCACCACTCGTGGACCACGAGCACGCCGGGGCGCTTCTCGGTCGAGGCGTCGTCCCACGCCAGATGGCCGATGAACGTCTGGCCGTCGAACTTGTACTCCACCTTCTTCGTCTTCACTTCGGCTTGCGCCATCGCCGCACTCCCGAACAGGACCGCGAGGCTGAAAAGGATCGCGCGCATGGGGTCGCTCCCGGTGTCGAGTTTCCCGCGGGTCTCCGCGCCCGCCGGGCAGTGTCAGGATAGGATGATCGCGTCGCATCCGCATCGGGGCTTCCATGGGTTCACCCGATACCGTCCGCATCCCGGGCTGCCGGGCGCGGCTCTTCTTCGACCGCGAAAAGTCCGAGGCCGAGCAGCTCGCGGCATCGCTGGCTCCGTGCGTCGGCGAACCGGCCGCGCTCATCGTCGTCATCGGCGGCGACGGCACCATGCTCCGCGCCATCCGCCAGCATTGGCCGGACGGCCTGCCGTTCTTCGGCCTCAACACGGGCCACCTCGGCTTCCTGCTCAACGATGCCGGGCGACTCGATTTTTGGGAGCGCGACCTCCGCCGGTACCGCTTGCCGCTGCTCGATGTGAAGACCGTCGCGGAGGATGGCACGGAACGGACGGAGATCGCGTTCAACGATTGCTGGATCGAGCGCGAGACCGGCCAGACGGCGTGGGTCGAAGTCGCGGTGAACGGCGAAGTGCGGATGGAGCGCGTCGTCGCCGACGGCATGCTGATCGCGACCGCGGCCGGTTCGACGAGCTATGCCCGCGCGATGGGCGCTACGCCGCTGCCGTTCCACGCGAACCTGCTCACACTCGCCGGGTCGAACGTTTTGAAGCCCGAGTTCTGGCGACCCGCGGCGCTGCCCGGCGATTCGACGATCCGCTTGCGAAACCTCGATCCGATCAAGCGGCCGTGGCGCGGGTTCATCGACGGGATCGCTCAAGGGGCGGTGGTGGAGATGACCGCGAAGGTCAGTGATACGGCATTCGTGGAGTTGCTCTTCGCCCCGGAGTACGACCCCGTCGCGAAGCTGGCCGTGACGCAATTCCCGCAGTTGAATCTTGACTGATCGCTGAACACTGAACGCTGAACACTGATTTCAACGCAACATCCGAGGCTCACCGATGCGCTGCTTCATCGTCCTGCTCGTGCTCGCCGCGCCCACGTTCGCCCAAGAGCGGACGCACACCGTCGTCCCGGCCGATTACGAGAGCATCAGCACCATCACCGAGATCGCGGTCTCCCCCGACGGCAAGCAGGTTGCCTACGCACTCGCGGTCTGGGACAAAACCGAAGACAACCGCCGCAGCGATGTCTGGATCGTGGCGACCAACGGGGCCGGCAAGCCGACGAAATTGACCTTCGACCGCGCCAACGATCACAAGCTGAAATGGAGTGCCGACGGCAAACAAATCTACTTCCTCGGCAATCGCAAGAAGGCCGCCGAGACGAAGCCGCCCTTCGATGGCAGTTCGCAAATCTGGCGCGTCTCCATCGATGGCAGCGATCCGAAAGCGATCACCCGCGAAGCCGGTGGCGTATCCGGCTACGACTATGCCCCGAAGGCCGACACCATCTTCTACAGCAAGGACAAGGAGCACGCCGATCAGGACGAATTCTCCAAGCTGCGGGCCAAGACGAAGGTCGAGTACGGCCACGGCGTCCGCAAGATCAGCGAGATTCACACGCTCGATCTGAATACGTGGCGCACAGAGAAGGTCGTCGATGAGACGCGCTACGTCCGCGAGTTCGCCGTCACCCAAGACGGCAAGAAGATCACCATGGTAAGCGCGTTCGACGACACCGTCGTGAAGAGCGAGGGCGAAAGCCGCATCGATATGTGGGAAGCGGACAAGGTCGTGACGCCGTCGACGGATTCGTATCGCAATAACCCGAAGAACTGCCCGTATGCGTGGTTGGAAGGCTTGTCTTGGAGTCCAGACGGCAAGCAATTCGCGTTTTGCGCTATCCACGACGCTTATCCCACAGAAGTCGTCCTCGTACAGAACAAAGATGGCAGCGGTTGGACAACGCGGAAAATACTTCGCGGGCCAATCGAAATTCGAGGATATGGAAGTCCGCTTCATTGGACAAAATACGGAGTCGGTGCACTGGTCGAGTGGCACGGGGCGGTCATGCCCAGCCAGTTAACGATCGGATCGCAAGATCCCGCTGACCATGTGGTCAGTCACACTCTCCCGCCGCTCGTGAAGCATGCATACGATTCGATATCGATCAAAGATGACTTGAGAGAGTTCTTTGTCTGGAGTAGTATTTCATATTTCCCGGAACTCGGAACTTACAAAGGTAAGGACAAAGATGGACTCTCCCTACGTCACTCGATCGTAAGTCCCAATCCCCACACTGCAACTTGGAAACTCCCCAGCGTCCAACACATCACTTGGAAGGCCCCCGATGGCACCGAAGTCGGAGGCGTCCTCGAACTCCCCTTCGGCTACAAGAAGGGTGACAAACTCCCGCTCGTCGTTGGACTCCACGGGGGCCCGACCACCTCCACCAAAGCCGACCTCAACTTCGATCCGCACAACGGCCGGTTGTACTTTGCCGCGGCCGGCTACGCCGTGCTTTTCCCCAATTACCGCGGGTCCACCGGCTACGGCGACAAGTTCGTCACCGACCTCATCGGCCGCGAAAACGACATCGAAGTGAAGGACATCCTCGCCGGCATCCAGCACCTCGTGAAGGAGGGCATCGCCGACCCCGATCGCGTCGGCTGCATGGGCTGGAGCAACGGCGGCTACCTCACGAACTGCCTCATCACGCTCAAGGATTCGCCGATCAAATTCAAGGCCGCAAGCAGCGGGGCCGGGATCGTCGACACCGTTGCCGAGTGGGGCTTCAACGATGAACCGGCGTACCCCATCGTCTTCAAGAAGGGCCTGCCGTGGGAGCAGCCGGAGTTGTATCGCAAGACTTCGCCGACCTACGGCCTCGGCAACGTGACGACGCCGACGCTCATCCACGTCGGCGGCGGCGACGAACGCTGCCCGCCGGTGCACTCGCGGATGCTCTACCGGGCATTGAAGGAGAACCTGAAAGTGCCGACGGAACTGGTCGTATACACGGGGGAGCCGCACGGCCTCACCAAG
>JAYVTJ010000664.1:0-2368 GCA_043774415.1 Fimbriiglobus sp.
GTGGGACGTAAGTTGCCAGGTGAGCTTGGAAACCCCGATGGCCTGCGGGATCGGGGCCTGCTTCAGTTGCGTGGCGAAGGTCCGCACGCAGGACGGAGGCTGGGACTACAAGCGAGTCTGCGTGGACGGCCCCGCATTCGACGCGAAGCAATTGGTGTGGGAATGATCAGTCTTGCCGATAAGCCCGCAAGCGGGCGGTCGGTGCATTTCCATCCGAAGGGCCATCGAATCTCGTCTTGCGCACCCCGCCCGCCACTCGCAAGAACGGGAGCACGGCCGCATTCTCGGTAGGCCGCGAGCGCTCGTCGCTGTTCTGCCGGGCCTGCTGCGTCGCGGCCGTCAGCCCGAACCGCGAGCGATCCCAGAGCTTCTTGATGGCCCGATCGTCCGGGGCGAGGAAGCGGGCGTGGCTCATCACGCGGAAGGCTTCGTCGGCCCGCCCCGCTTCGCGGAGACCCTCCGAAACGATCTCGAGCACCTCGGGGTCACTCGGAGCCGCCTCGGCCGCCCGGCAGAGGATCTTGACGCCCGCCAGCACGTTGTCGACCCGCACGAGGGCCCGACCCAACGCCGCGCGGTATTTCGGTTCGTTCGCGTTCAACTTTGTGGCCTTCCGGTATCGTCGCACGGCCATTCGGTCGCATCCGAATGGGTCGGCTTCGTGGGCTCGGCCGAGGGCGAAGTGCCCCGCGGCGTCTGTCGGATCGAGCTTCAGCGCCCGCCGGAGGTGCCTCCGGGCTTCGGAGTAGCGCTCCGATCGCAAGGCCCACTCCGCCGCCGTGGAGTGCAGCCGGAGGGCGCTGGTGGGTTCCAGATCGCAAGCGGCCTGCAGGCCGCAGAGAGCCCGCCGCGCCGCCGTGTATCGACCGGTCTCCGCCAGCGCAGTCGCCGAGGCGAAACCCGTCTCGAAGAAGGTGAGCATCCTGCTCATCGCTTGCCTCCGTGCCTGCCGCATCCTGCGGGCGTTCTGTTGGGTTCCGACAGATATAGCGGATATGACGGTTGTATCGCAAGTGTAAATCCGGCGCCGTGCCCCTTATTTTTCCGGCCGATTCCGCGCCGGCATGCCGGCGCGGCCGGGGGACAAGCGCGGACTGAGATTCAAGTCGGAGATTCGCGAAGGCCGATGGAGGGGACAGGGGATCATCGGCGCGGCGGAGGAACTCCGTTCGCCGGGCAAGGACGCCGACCATGGATTTCGCACACTTCGGGCTGGCCCGGCGCCCCTTCCGGCCCACACCGGACACAGATACGTACTGCGCCACCGCCACGCACGAAGCCGCCGCCGCCGTGCTGGCCCGCACCTATGCCGACAGCGGTGGGGTCGTGGTCATCGACGGCGAACCGGGCACGGGCAAGACGCTCGTCGTCCTGCGCTTCCTCGAATCGTTGCCCGGCGAAACTTGCTGCATCGTCCTGCAGGCGACGAAGTTTTCGCGGCCGGCCGACTTCTTCCAGGCGATCCTGTTCGACCTCGGTCAGCCCTATCAGAATCAGAGCGAACAGGAACTCCGCCTCGCGGTCTACGGCGAATTGCTGAACGCCCTCGCCGAGGAAAAAACCGTCGTGCTGTTCGTGGACGAAGCCCAGAACCTCACGGCCGAGATCCTCGAAGAGATCCGCGTGCTGGGCAACTTGGAGACGAAGGCGTCGAAGGCGCTGCTCGTCGTCCTCGTGGGCCAATCCGCCCTGCGCGAACTGCTGGCGAAGCCCGAATCGGCCTCCTTTTCCCAGCGGGTCGCCGCGCGGGCGCGGATCAGTCCGCTCGTCCGCGAAGAATCGATCCGCTTCGTCCGGCACCAGCTCCGCGAGTGCGGCGGCCGGCCCGAGTGGCTCATCAACGACGAAGCGCTTTCCTTACTCGCGGCGCACTGCGGCGGCGTCCCGCGCGTCCTCAATCGCGCGGCGCTTCTCTCCTTCGCTCTCGCCGGTACGGCCGGGGTGAAGGAAGTCGATGCCGAGCCGGTGATCGAAGCGCTCCAGCAGCTCGAACTGATGCCCGATGCGCCGGACGAGCAGCCGCCGCTCGGGCCGAAACCCTCGCGGCCGAAACTCTCCGAGGAGTACGAACCGGAGGAGGCGAACATCCTGCCGGGGCCGGCGCCGCGGCCGAAGTCGAGTCCGCCCCCGAAGAATCCGCGGAAGCCGCAGGGCAAGCGCAAAGTCTCCTGATCCGACCGCCAGTGGGAATTCGACATGAGCCGGATGTTTCGCGTCATCACGGGTGCGGGCGGTGCGGCGCCGGCCTCGATCCAGATGCCGGTGTCGGAGAAAGCGCCGGCGCTCCACCGGGAAAGCCCGGTCGAAGACGCGACCCCGTTCGTCGAAGTCGGCGGACCCGAAGGCGTCGTCGCATCCTCGCCCCGTC
>JAYVTJ010000665.1:0-3109 GCA_043774415.1 Fimbriiglobus sp.
GGCTCTGAAGTGAGCCCAGAGAGAGCAAGAGTGAGCAAGGCATGCGCCAAGACCAAAAAATGGGCAGAGAATTGCAGTAAGAGTTTGAAAAATCCGTGCAATGACCGGGTTCCTTCCATGCGGCTCCGTACGCTTCGCGGTGGTGTGTATGACGGGGCGCCGTCTGGGTTTGGCGCCCGGAGCGCCGGTGCCCCATTCAACCTGTGGACGCGGCGTGCGTCCCGCTTTGAACCTCACCCAGCTCCGCCACCCGACGTACCGCGGCGCGTTCGCGCCCGGTGGCTTCTTTCTCTGCGGGGCGATCATCATGCTAAGGGCCTGTCAGGAAATAACCTTTACAACTTCGACTTCGGCCGGATGCGGTAGTTCCACTCGCCGTGGAACGCATCCGGCAAGCATTTCACCCCGGCCAACTCGCCGTCGCTCACCTTCAATCCGGTGGGATACTTGCCCGGATCGACACTGGCCTTCACCACCAACCCGCCTTCCGTTTTCGTCGCTCCGATCAACCGAACCACCAGTTCCAGGCTCGTCAGAGGCTGACCGCGCCAGTTGATCGAGATGTGGCTGAAGAGCCGGTGCTCGATCTTGTTCCACTTGCTCGTCCCCGGCGGGAAGTGGCAGACCCGCAGTGTCAGCCGGGTGTCATCGGCCAACTTCTGCAGTTCCACCTTCCACAACCGGGACCGCGAAGCGTTGCTGCCACCGCCGTCCGCCGTGACGAGCAACTCGGTCGCTTCCGCGTAGAGCGGCCGGCCCATCCGCCACCACCAGCGCCGGATCGTCGCCGCCGCGAACGCGGCCGTATCGTGGTCGATCCCCACGCTGACGAACCCGGCGTTGGCCCGGAGATCGTACACGCCGTACGGGATGGCCTTGCCCAATTCCTCGTCCGGGAAGTCGTGGACGCGGACTTCCGTCGGCCGGCCCGCCGGGCACCAATCGGCCCCGGCGTTCTTGTAATTCCCCACCAATTCCTTCTTCTTCGTGTCGACCGAGATCGCCGGCTGCTTCCGCCGGTGCGCCGACTTCACCGCCGCCGCGATGAACTCGAACTGGGCGTTGCGATCGGGGTGCTGCTTCCCCTCCACCGTCTTCCGGTTCCCCTGCAGGCTGTACTCCGCTTCCCGCAGCATCTCGGCCACGAGTTGGTGGCTCGCCCGATAACCTCGGGAACGCAGTTCCCGGGCCAATCGCCGGGTGCTCTTGCACGACCACCGCAGCGGCGATTCCGGATCGCCGCGCGACAGCGGTTCCACCAAGGCGTCCAACGCCGCGAGCAACTCGGGCTGCGTCTCCAAGTGGCCCTTGCGTCCCGCCCCACGCTTCCGAACCCGATCCGACACCACCGAACTCGATTCGAGTTCGGCGAGGCCGGCGTGGATGGTGGGCCGGGACAGGCCGCTGATGCGCGCCACGAGCGAAATGCCCCCGTAGCCAACCGCCTTGGCCTCGCTGGCCGCCCACAGACGCAACTGCCGTTCGTCGAGGCTGGGCATGAGCGATCGGTGTCGCTGCCGAATCCCTTCGGCGTGGTCTTGGTTCCTCATGCCCGACGGCTATACCGACCGCCGTCCGCCGTCAGGGGAACTTGTAAAGGTTATTTCCTGACAGCTCCTAACGCGACATTAACCCCGAACGCGACCCAATCCATCGTGTCGAGGTCTTGAAGTTGGGTGAGGATCACCCATGCCTAACCCCGAAAGGAGAATGTGAGCTCACGCTCCGCAGTGAGTACGGGTGCCGACTTCGTACGGATTTCACAAAGGAAAGCTTTTTACGCCTTTGATCCGCCTAAACTCTGGGTTGGATTTCTCAAGCAAGAGCAGAGTGATGCCCGGTGCCGATTAAGAAATACTGCGGCGGATCGCCTCCGCCCGCGACCCGGAGGCCTTCGCGGCGTTCTACGACCGCTTCTCCGCGAAGGTGTATGGGCTTTTATTGAGACTTTTGCGAATCCGCAGCGACGCCGACGACGTACTTCAAGATACCTTCCTCCAAATGTGGAACCGTGCCGGGCAATTCGACTCCTCCCGATCGATCGTCGAGGGATGGCTGCTCATGATCGCTCGCTTGCGCTCGACCTTTTGCGGAAACGCTCGATGGCTTCGACTGAGGTGAGGCCGGAAGCGTCCGAAGTTGTGGAACCGGGTGCAGAGCTCCTCCGCATAGAGGCGACGGAGTCTTTGAGGGTTGCTCTTGAGCAACTTCCGCAGGAGCAGCGGGAACCGCTCAGGATGGCTTTCCTCGACGGCTTGACCCACGAGCAAATCGCTCGGGATTTGGGTCAACCGCTGGGCACTGTGAAGACACGGATCCGATTGGCCTTGATGAGACTCCCCGAGCGATACCGCTCCGCCGAAGATGGGCAAATGAAGTCATGAACGCATCAGCAGAGGAACGCATGTTCGAAGGGGCGGCACTCTATGCCGCCGGCGCGATGACTGCGCCCGAACACGCCGAGTGGGAAGCCCGCCTCACCGACAGGGCTTCGTCCGAAGCGCAAGCCAGCGCGCAATTCGAGCCGGCGCTGCTGGAACTCATCGCCGACTTCGAACCGATCACGCCACCGTCTCACCTCCGCACGGCTTTGCTGGAGGCGATTGCTCTGCCCAGGGGTTTCTCGTTCCGATTTGCGAAGGACGGAGATTACCTCCCGACTCCGATGCCGGGCATTACTTTCCGCTTGCTGAGTCTGGATGAGGAACGCAACCGTGTGACCTGCCTGCTCCGGTTGGAACCGGGCGCAAAATTGCCAGAGCACTCGCACTCTGGATTCGAGGAGTGTCTGCTGCTGGAAGGAACCATGTTCGTCGGGATCACGAGGATGAACGTCGGCGATTTTCAGCGGGCGGAAGCGGACAGCGACCATCCCGAACAGTGGACTGACACCGGCGCACTTCTTTACTTGAGTGCACCCGGCGATTTGTTCCTATAACCTGTGCAGCTGCTCTGCAAATCGCCATCATCGGTTGATTTTCTGCGTCATTTCCTCCGCGACCGGCCAATTATTCTGGCTCTTCCCGGATTCCTGTGGGTGAAATCGCTCCCGACACCCACCTGAACCCACTGTTTTTCTAGGCCGAAGTGGGCTTTCCGGCCCCTCGGA
>JAYVTJ010000666.1:0-3538 GCA_043774415.1 Fimbriiglobus sp.
CTTACGCCCACCGCTCGGGTAACCACCATGCCCCGGCCGATCCTCCTCTTCACCGGCCCGTTCGCCGATCTGCCGCTGGAGAGCTTGGCGGCGCAGGTCGGCGATTGGGGCTACGACGGCGTCGAACTCTGCTGCTGGGGCGACCACCTCGAAGTGCAGCGCGGCCTCGGCGACGACGGCTACGCCCCCGGCCGGTTGGAACTCCTCGCCCGCCACGATCTGCACGCCGCCGTCATCGCGAATCACAAAGTCGGTCAAGCCGTGTCGGACGTCATCGACGAGCGCCACCAGGCGCTGCTGCCCGATCACGTCTGGGGCGACGGCCGGCCGGCGAAGGTGCAACAGCGCGCCGCCGAAGAGATGATGGCGACCTTCCGGCTCGCCGAGAAGCTCGGCGCCGGCGTCGTCAGCGGCTTCACCGGCTCGCCGATCTGGTCGTACGTCGGCGGCTACCCGGCGCCGAAACCGGCGACCATCGCCGAGGCGCTGAAGACATTCGCGAAGCAGTGGAACCCGATCCTCGATATGGCCCGGGACTGCGGCGTCCGCTTCGCCTGCGAGATCCACCCCGGTCAACTCGCGTTCGATCTGCACTCCGCGGAAATCGTGCTCGACGCCCTGCACGGGCGCGAAGAGTTCGGCTTCACCTTCGACCCGAGCCACTTCCACTGGCAAGGGGTCGAACCGGTCGAAGTGCTGCGGCGCTTCCCGGATCGCATCTACCACGTCCACATCAAGGATGCGACGCTGTCGCTCAACGGCCGCTCCGGATTGCTCTCGGGCTACTGGCCGAGCGGCGATCCGCGCCGCGGCTGGCAGTTCCGCAGTCCCGGCCGCGGCGGCATCGACTGGGACGCGATCCTGCGGACGCTCAACGAGATCGGCTACGACGGCCCCGTCGCGGTGGATTGGCACGATCCGGGCCTCGACCGCGAGTTCGGCGCCGCCGACGCGCTGCAGTTCCTGAAGCGCATGGAGTTCGACCCGCCGGTGCGCGGGCCGCAGGTGTTCAGAGGTTGAGAATCGTGGCTGACCTTCTTCCTCCGCCGTTTCCCATCTCGCTGATTCTCTGCGACGGCATCCACGTCGATCCATACACCGGGCGGCGCACTCTGCTGGGCGAATTCGACGAGTATTCCTCCGCGGTGTTTCCGGCTGTCATTCCGGTCTGCCACACATTCGCCGAAGTGACGGAGTGCATGGGGGTGGTACAACTCCGCATGCGAGTGTCCACGGCGGATCCGGAAAAAGAACCGGTATGGGAGACGGATTTCACCGAGATCGCCTCGGATTCGCCGCTGGCCCGGACCACGGTGCATTGGGGCGTTGAGGATTTGACCTTTCCGGAACCGGGGGTCTACTTGGTACAATTGGTGGATGGATACGACCGGGTTGTAACTCAGCGCCGCTTGTTCATAATCGAAACCGCACACCCGTCGGATCGGGAGATCGATGATGAAGCCTGAAACTCCGACTCCGCGATATACGGTATCGGTCACCCACCGCAGAAATCCTTTGGAAAAAACGCCGCCTCACGCGAAGGGCAAACGCGCCGCTCTTTCGCAGAGCGGTGCGCCACCGGCTCCCGTTTGGCGACCGATGATCCGCGTCACGAAACCGAAGCCGCCCGAAGCAGATTCCGCTCCCCCATCTCAATCCGACTCCGCCTAATGCGCTTCCCCGAATTCGACACCGTGAATGCCCTCAAGCGCGAGTGGACGGACAAACTCGTCCGCGTGAAGCCGGAGGTCCGCTCCGACCTGACGCGCTTCGCGGGCCGCGTCGGCCGCATCGTCACGGTGAACTACAGCGGCCGGGCCGTGGTCGATTTCGCCGACGGAGGTTGGTACGACATCGCCGACTTCGCCGCCGTGCTTGAGGTCGTGACCGACGAAGCGGAGGCGAAGAAGTACGACGCGACCGTCAACTGCGCCCAGAAGTTCCCCGCCCGGCAGGCGTGAACAACTCTGGCTGACAACTGATCGCTGACGGCTGATTTCCAATAAAACAGCGATCGGTGATCAGTTGTCAGTCGGGAGACGGCATTTCGAAACGGTAGCCCCATGATCCTGCTCATCGACAACTACGATTCCTTCACTTACAACCTCGTCCAGCGGTTCGGGGAGATCGAGCCGCGCCTGCCGATGGAGGTGCACCGCAACGACCGCCTCACCGTCGCGCAGATCGCCGCGATGGCGCCGACGCACATCGTCATCTCGCCGGGGCCGTGTACCCCGAAGGAAGCGGGCATCTCGAACGACGTGCTCCGCGAGTTCGCGCCGACGATCCCGATCTTCGGCGTCTGCCTCGGGCACCAGTGCATCGGCCACACCTTCGGCGGCGAGGTGATCCGCAACAGCCGCATCATGCACGGCAAGGTGTCGCCGATCCACCACGACGGCCGCGGCGTCTTCGCCGGCCTGAGCGATCCGTTCGACGCGACGCGCTACCACTCGCTCGTCATCAAAAAGGAGACGTGGACGAACCCCGACTTCGAGGTGACCGCGTGGACGGCCGAAGGGGAGATCATGGGCGTGCGCCACAAGACGTGGCCGCTGCACGGCGTGCAGTTCCACCCCGAGAGCTTCCTGACGGTCGAAGGCCCGAAGCTCCTGAAGAACTTCTTGGATCTGGCGCCGTGGGCGTGATCCCTTTTTCCGAGCCGCGAGCAGATCACTCCGGCTCGCTCCACATCTGCGGCTTCAACCAGTAGTCCGTCAGCTCGGCTTCCGGCGTACCCGGCTCGGCGTGCCAATCGTACTTGTACCGCACCGTCGGCGGTAGGCTCATTAAGATGCTCTCGATGCGGCCGTTCGTCTTCAATCCGAAGAGCGTGCCGCGGTCGTAGATCAAGTTGAATTCGACGTAGCGCCCCCGCCGGTATTCTTGGAACTCCCGCTCGCGCACCGTGTACGCCGTGTCCTTGCGCCGCTCGACGATGGGCAGGTATGCGGCGGGGAAGGCCCCCGAGGCTTCGCGGACGAACTCGAACGCCTGTTCCAAATCGCCGCCATCGAAATAGTCGAAGAAAATGCCGCCGACGCCCCGGGCTTCGTGGCGATGCGGGATGTAGAAGTACTTGTCGCACTCCGCTTTCATCTTCTCGTAATCGGTCATCGGCACGAATCGATTCACGACCTCCTTCCACGATTTGTGGAAGTGGATCACATCCTCGCGGAACGGATAATAAGGTGTGAGGTCGGCCCCGCCGCCGAACCACGACTTCGACCCGTGCTCGAGGAAGCGGAAGTTGCCGTGAACCGTCGGCACATGCGGATTGCGCGGGTGCAGCACCCAACTGACGCCAGTGGCCTGGAAACTCAAGCCGTCGCCGGGCATCTTCGCTGCGAACTCGGGAGAGAAATCGCCGAAGACTTCCGAGAAGTTCACCCCGGCTTTCTCGAACACGCCGCCGTTCTCGATGATACGTGATCGCCCACCGCCGCCTTCGGGGCGCAGCCAAGTATCTTCGCGGAAGGTTGCGGTGCCATCGTGGGCTTCGAGCGCGGCGCAGAGGCGATCCTGAAACCCCCGGAAG
>JAYVTJ010000667.1:0-9829 GCA_043774415.1 Fimbriiglobus sp.
CAGCGCCATGATCCCGGCCCAATCGGGCCGCGCTTCGAGGATGGCCCGGTACCAGATTTCGGTGTGCGAGCGCGTGTTGGTGAAGACGAGCGCCGAACGGCCCCGCTCGACCGTTTCGACGACCTGCGGCAGCAGACTCAGCCCCAGATGCCCGGCCCACGGGAAGCGGTCGATCCGCGCCGGGATGAGGCTTTCGATTTCGACCGCCTTCGGAATCTTCCCGCGGATGATGCGCCCGGTGCGGCCGACGCCGACGAGCGATGCGAGCGCTTCCTCCAGGTTGCCGAGGGTCGCGGAGAGGCCCCATGTGCGCAAGTCCGGATTGAACGACCGGAGCCGGGCGAGTGCGAGTTCGGTCAGAACGCCCCGCTTGGAGCCGAGGAGTTCGTGCCATTCGTCGACCACGACGCCGCGCAGACCGGCGAACTTTTCCCGCGCGTCCGGTTGCGTCAGGAACAGGGAAAGGCTCTCGGGCGTGGTCAAGAGCACCGTGGGCAGCCGCTTTTTTTGGCGGGCCCGTACGGTCGACGACGTATCCCCGGTCCGCGTGCCGACGTCCCAGCTCAGCCCCAGCGGAGCGAGCGGCGCTTCGAGTGACAAGGCGGTGTCACCGGACAGCGCCCGCAGCGGCGTGATCCAGAGCACGCGGAGCGGCGGGGGATGGGCCGCCGCGACCTCCCCGAGCGCTTCGAGTACCGGCCCGAGGAAGGCCGCGTACGTTTTGCCGGTCCCGGTCGAAGCGTGGATCAGTCCGCTCTCCCCGGCGCGGTACGCGGCCCATGCTTCCCTCTGAAAGGGAAACGGCTTCCACCCGCGGCGGGCGAACCATTCGACCGGGGTCACACGTTCGACCGGCGCGACCGCGACTCGACGGCGGGTCTCGGTCATGGCGCGGCCACCGCGAGCAGGGCTTTCACCCGCTCCAGCGTGTCCGCATCCCCCGGCTTCTTATCGGTGCGCCAACGCAGCATACGCGGGAAGCGCACCGCGATCCCGGACTTGTGCCGGCTCGACAGGTTGATCCCCTCGAACCCGAGTTCGAAGACGAGTTCGGGCTTCACCGTGCGGACGGGGCCGAACTTCTCGACGGTGTTTTTGCGCACGAAGTCATCGACCGTGCGGATCTCGGCGTCGGTGAGGCCGCTGTACGCTTTGGCGAACGAGACGAGCCGGTCGCCGTCCCAGATGCCGAAGGTGTAATCGGTGAAGAGGCCGCTGCGCTTGCCGTGCCCCTGCTGGGCGTAGATCAGCACGGCGTCCACCCGGAACGGTTCGACTTTCCACTTCCACCAGTCGCCGCGGACGCGGCCGACCCGGTACGGCGCCGAGCGCCGCTTCAGCATCATCCCCTCGACACGGCGATCCCGGCTGAGCGTTCGCATCTGCGCCACCTCCTCCCAATCGGCGAAGGCGATCCGTTCGGACAGCACCAGCGCCGGGTCGCCGACGGCGGCCGCGAGCGATTCCAACCGCTCGCGGCGTTCGCCGAGGGGCCGTTCGCGGAAGTCGATCCCTTCCCATTCGAGGAGGTCGTACGCCATCAGCACGACGGGCACATCGGCGAGGAGCTTTTTGCCGACCGCTTTGCGGCCGATGCGCTTCTGCAAATCGGCGAAGGGCAGAACGGCGCCGGCTTTCCAGGGGAGGATCTCTCCGTCGAGGACGGTGCCATCGGGGAGCTTTTCGGCGAGGGCTTTCAATTCCGGATAGCGATCCGTGACGAGTTCTTCGCCGCGCGACCAGACGAACGATTCCCCGCCGCGCCGGATCGTCTGCGAGCGGATGCCATCCCACTTCCACTCGGCTTGCCAATCCGCGGGATCGCCGAGATCGACCAAGTTCCCTTCGAGCTGATGGGCCAAGAAGAACGGATAGGGCCGGCTCAGCGCCGCATCGCCGGAATCGATGGCGACGAGATTCGCATAGAAGTCGGGCGTCGGTTCCCACGTCCCCATCATGCGGTGGGCGACGGCATCGCTTTTGAGGCCCGCGACCTGCGCGATGGCGCGGGTCACGAGGATCTGCGAGACGCCGACGCGGAACTCGCCGGTGATGAGTTTGTTCCAGACGAAGCGCTGCCGGGTGTCGAGTTCGGCCCACGCCGCGAGGATCGCTTCCTTCTGCTGCTCCTCGGCAAGCGCGCGGAGCGGAAGCAAGCGCGTCCCGACCCACTCGGTCAGCGGCCGATCGGTCGTGTTTTCCGCGGGCGGAAGGAGCAGCGCGATCGTCTCCGCCACATCGCCGACGCTGTGGTAGCACTCGTCGAAGAGCCATTCGGAGACGCCGGCCATTTCGCGCGCCCACATTCGCATGCGCTTCGAGGGGACCGCCTGGCGCGGCTTGCGGCCGCTGAGAAAGTAGACGGCCCAGGCCGCATCGGCGGGGGCGGCGGTCGAGAAATAGCGCACGAGAGCCGAGACCTTTTCCCCGGTGCGGGTGGTCTCGTCGAGGGCGGCGTAGAGATCGGAGAACGCTTTCACGCCGCTTCGCCCTCCGCGGTCTGCAGTTCCGCCTCGTCGCCGAAGCGCGTCGCGATCACGTCGGCGTCGGTGCCGTTCTCGCGCAAGTGGCGCGCGAAGACCGAGGCGAAGCCGTGCGTGGCGAGAACCTTCGTCGCCCCCGTTTCGCGCACGGCCGTCAGAAGTCCGGGCCAATCGGCGTGGTCGGAGAGCGCGAATCCGCGATCCATCGACCGGCGCCGGCGCGCCCCGCGCACATGCATCCACCCCGATGCCACGGCGGAGGAGGCCGGCTCGAATTTCTTCGCCCACGGGGAGCCGTCCGCCGACGGCGGCGCGACGATGAGCGCGCCGGCCCAGGCTTTCTTGCCGCCGCCGACCGCATCGCCGACCGGCGTCGTCGGAGGGAGTGACACCCCGCTGTCGCGGTAGGCGCGGGTGAGCCGTTCGACGGCCCCGTGCGTGAAGATCGGGCCGATGCCCGCGTCGATTCCCGCCAGGACGCGCTGGGCTTTCCCCAGCGAGTAGGCGTAGACGATGCTCGCTTTGCCCGCGTCGCGGTTGGCCCGCCACCACGCGTTCATCGCGCCGAAGAGAACCTCCGGAGTTTCCCAGCGGTACACCGGCAGAGCGAACGTCGATTCCGTGATGAAGGTGTGGCAGCGCACCGGTTCGAACGGCGCGCAGGTCGGATCGCGCTCGAGCTTGTAGTCGCCGGTGACGACCCAGACTTCTCCGCGGTGTTCGAGCCGCACCTGGGCGGAACCGAGGACGTGTCCCGCCGGATGGAGCGACACCCGGACACCGCCGCGATCGACCGCTTCGCCGTAGGGCAGCGCGGCGATGTCGGCCGGGCCGATGCGCGCCTCCAGCAGGCGGATGCCCGGCGCGGCCGCGAGGTAGTGTCCGCACCCGGCCCTCGCGTGATCCGAGTGCGCGTGGGTGATGACCGCCCGCTCGACGGGCTTCCACGGATCGACGTAGAAGTCGCCGGCCGGGCAGTAGAGGCCCCGGTCCGTCAGCGTGATGAGCGGTTCGCTCACGGGCCTCTCCCAGCTTCGCGATGGCACAGCCGCACAGTGCCGAATGCGCGCTGCATCGATGCCGACAAAAGAGGATAGGCGAACTCGGGCAGGCAGTCGTCGTGATCGGTGTCGGAATCGGGCGCTCGGCCGGCTCCGGCAAACTCCGATTGCGAAGCATTCCCGGTGCCAGTCGCCCTTTCCAATTTCCGTGAGAGACGAGTGTAGCCCGACCATCCGGGCGGTGTCGGTGACCAAGCGGCGATGAAGTCGTGCGACTCTGGAGTCCGTGATCGGATCGGCCGCGCCTCCGCCGAATTCCCGAGGCGCATCCATCCCCCGTGTTGCGATTCCCGCAGCTCCTTCCGGCCGCTACTCTATCGGTTGATCCGCTCCGCCGCCGGGTGCCGCTATGCTCGAAGTCGAAATGAAGTTCCGCGTCGCCGATTGGACCGCCATCGCGGCGAAGCTCGCGGCGGCGGGCGCCGTCGCCGAGCCGCAGCGCGAGGACACCGACCACTACTTCAACGCCCCCGACCGCGACTTCGTCCAGACCGACGAAGCCGTGCGCCTGCGCCGCATCGGCGCCGAAAACTACTTGACCTACAAAGGCCCGAAGCTCGACACGCTGACGAAGAGCCGGTCGGAAATCGAACTGCGCCTCGCCGACGGAGCCGGGATCGCGGCCGATGCCGTGCGCTTCCTCAGTTCGCTGAAGTACCGGCCCGTGGCCGTGGTGTCGAAGCTGCGCAGCGTGTTCAAGTTCGAGCGCGAAGGGTTCACGCTGTCGGCGTGCCTCGACGATGTGGGGGCGGTGGGGCGGTACGTCGAAGTCGAGATCATGGCCGAGGAGGCGGACTACGAGGAGGCCCGCGCGGTGCTGCTGCGAGCGGTCGCCGACTTGGGCCTGACCGACCCGGAGCGGCGGTCGTATTTGCGGCTTCTGCTCGAGCAGAGCGCGATGCGGACCCCGCCGCCGAAGCGGAAGTGAGAACTCTTCCGGCCCTTTCAGGGCCGGAAACCGCCTCACTTCTGCGCGCCGCCACTACCTCAACGCGGGATCACTCGCCCCCAACGCTCTCGCCGGAACCCTCCATCTCACCCCCGGCTGCGGTGCCATTCCCACGCCGTTTCCACGATGGAGCGCAGGTCGGGGAACTTCGGCACCCAGCCGAGTTCGGCCGCGAGCTTCGCCGCCGACGCCACCAGCACCGGCGGATCGCCGGCCCGACGGGGCCCCTCCTTCACCGGGATCGTCTTGCCGCTCACGTCCTCGCAGGTCCGGATCACCTCGCGGACGCTGTGGCCCGTCCCGCTGCCCACGTTGTAAATCGCCAGCTTCCCCGCCACTTGCTTCTCCAGCGCCACCACATGCGCTTCGGCCAAGTCTTCGACGTGGACGTAATCGCGGATGCAGGTGCCGTCGGGCGTGGCGTAGTCGGTGCCGAAGATCTCGATGTGCGGCCGCTTGCCGAGCGCGGCTTGCAGCACGAGGGGGATCAGGTGCGTTTCGGGATCGTGCTCCTCGCCGAGGCCGCCATCGACGGCGGCGCCGGCCGCGTTGAAGTAGCGCAGCGCGGTGGCGCCGAGGCCGTACGCGGCCGCGTAGTCGGCGAGCATCGCTTCGAAGGCGAGCTTCGTCTGGCCGTACGGGTTCACCGGCTTCGTCGGATGGTCCTCGGTCAGCGGGATGCGCTCGGGGGTGCCGTAGACGGCGGCCGTGCTCGAGAAGACGAAGCGCGGGATCGCTTGCCGGCGGACGCGCTCGAGCAGGGCGATGCTGTTCAGCAGGTTGTTCTGGTAGAACTTCGCCGGGTTCGCGACCGACTCGCCGACGCTCGTGCTGGCGGCGAAGTGGAGGACGGCGTCGATCCGGTTGACGACGAGCAGGTGGTCGAGGTGGTCGATGTCGCGCAGGTCGCCGACGGTGAGGCAGGCCTTGGGCACGGCCCAGTCGTGGCCGGCGTCGAGGTTGTCGTAGACGAGGACGGTGTGGCCGCGGGCGAGCAGGCGGCGGGCGGTGAAGCCGCCGATATACCCGGCGCCGCCGGTGACGAGGATGCGCATGGAAGCCTCTTGTTAGCCGGACGCGCGAGCGACGGTTGCGCAAGCTCTCGTAGCGGAACTCGCCAGAGTTCCGACAGCCTCCCGCAAACGAAGGCAATCGGAAGTCTGGCGACTTCCGCTACTACGGCGCAAAACGCGGACGACGCCGGGCAATTTTAGGCGGAAGTGCGGGAAGTGCAACGGGCCGGGAATCGGCTACGGCCGGCGGTCGGAGAAGAGTTCGGCGAAGTGCTTGCGGAGGAACTGGCCGATGGTCATGTTCCGTTCGCGGGCGGCCGATTCGAGGGCGTTCACCTGCCACTCGGGGAGCAGGATGGGCAGTTCGATCACGTCGTCTTGGGCCGAGGCGGGCGAATACCCGAGCATCCCGGAAGTGGAAGTGGGCCATCCGGCGAGTACGGGCATGGGGCACGCGAGGGGGTCGAGTTTGCACCGAGCAGAGCGACAGTGTGGAGGTTAGCAAACCGAATACCAACTCGAAAAATGAGGGACTTCCCATCGGCGAAGGCGCATAAGTGGGACCTTTCGCCGATGCGGCGCCGGTCGCCCGACGGCATCGCACAAATAAACCGCAAGCTGTGCGCGGTTTGTGGGAATCGACTCCGGAAGGCCGGTGCCGAAATGAGTTCGCACGAACTCGAATGAGTTCGGAGGGGGGTGTGCGTGTTTGCGCCGAACTCATTTTCCGCAGGCTCGGAGTTCGGAACTTGAGCCGATCCCAACTTTTCCGACGCGCCGCAGCGAAAACCGGAGAAAAAAGCGCCCCGACCGGTGCGTCCGACCCGTTTTCCGGTTAGCTTAAAGCGATCCATCTCCACGCACGACTCGCTCGGGGCGACCCGACCGGAGAAGCCCCATGGCCGCAAATTCCCCCCGCGATCCCGGCAGCCCGTCCGACGATTCGAATATTTTCCGGCGCTCGGGGCCGAAATCGGGCCACTTGAAACCGGCCGAAGAGCCGATCGAGCTGCTCGACTTCGAAGAAATCGGCGCCGACGATGAGGACGCCCTCTTCGGTTCCGTCGGCCCGATTTCCGGCGACTCGCCATCGGTAATCGTCCGCCGCGGCTACACCGAAGGTTCCGCCGTAAACCTCGGCGGCAAACCGGGCGAGAGCGGCTCGTCCATCTTCGGCCACGCCGGCTCGCTCGCGCCGAGCGCCCCCGGTTCGGGCTGGTTCGATTCCATCCCGCCCGTCGCGCGGTCCATCGCCCCCGTCGGAGATCCGACGCCGTCCGAAAACGACCTCAAGCGCACTCCCGATGTCGAGGAACTCTTCGCCGGCCTCCCGGGCGGCGATTCGACGGCCGTGCCCGTCGCCGGCTGGAAGGACCAGCAGGGGACCGATTCGATCAGCGAGAGCGAAGTGCTGCGGGCGTTCGACAACCTCAGCAGCCGGGATATCACCGCGCCGGCGAACGGGGAAGACGGCCTCGATTTCGACACCGAGCAGCGCTCGGGCTCGCACATCTTCGCGCGCCCGGACGACTCCGACATCGGCTACGGCGGCGACGCGACCGAACTCGACCAATCGGGAGTCGATCTGCTGAACCCGGAGCGCGACGAGGAGCGCTTCACCGGCCCGAAGTCGAGCATCTTCGGCGCGGCCTCCCACCGCGACACCGCGCAGACCGAGATCGATGAGATCCCCGTCGGAATGGCCGACGATCACGCGATGTTCGCCGGGGCCGAGGGGTCGAGCATCTTCGACAGGAACTCCCCCCTCCACGCCTTGGACGGGGCGTCGCCCGATTCCGGCGATCGCGCCAGCGGCACGGTCGATTGGAACACGAGACCGGTTCCCGACGAATTCCAGCCCTCGCTGATGATGCCGCGCGATCTGGACGCCGACGGCAGCGACCCGTTCGGCGATGAACTCACCGACTTCACCGCGCCGACCCCGCCGCTGATGCGCGAGCGCGGCCCCGTCGGCACGGCCGGCGCCGGCGTCGTGATCGCCCCGCCGAAGCGTCGCGAGCCGGTGTTCGAAGACGATGATGACTCGGTCGAAGCGCCGAAGCCGAAGCGCGCGGCCGGACGCGGGCCGCAGCCTCCGGAAGCGAAGCGGAGCGGGAGCGGCCTGCTCGGCTGGGTCGGCGGCGGGGTCCTCGGAATGCTCCTGGGAGCGGGGGCGTTCGCCGGGCTTTACTTCGCGGACGTGCTGCCGGCGAAGGATTCGGCGAAGGCGACGGTGCCCGTCACGCAGCCGACGGCGAAGGATAGCAGTGCGGAACTGGCGGCGCTGACGACGAAGAACGACGATCTGCAAAAGGAGCTGAGAGCGACCAAGGCCCAGGAAGATCAAGCGAAGACCAAAGTCGCCACCGTCCGGACCGAACTCGAAGATGTCATCCAAGTCAAAGACACCGCCCTCGCCAAAGCCAAAAAGGACAACGCGAACGCGCTGAAGGATCTCACCGCGGCCGAAGCCGAAGTGAAGACCGCACTCGCCGCGGCGACGAGGTCCGACGACGACGCCAAGAAGAGCGCGTCCGAACTCAAGATCGCGATGACCGAACTCGTGAAAGCCACAGCCGATGCCAAGGCCGCGCTGACCGATGTCGAGAAGGCCAAGGCCGAGACGAAGGTCGCACTGACAGATGTCGAGAAGGCCAAGGCCGATACGAAGATCTACATCGCACTCGCCGAGAAGAACGCCGGCGAAACCGAAGCCGCGCAGAAGGACGCGCTTGCCAAGGCCAAGCTCGCCACCGAAGCTCAAGCGAAAGTGACCGACGCCCTCAAAGCCCAAATCGCGGCCGAAGCGGTGCTGAGCGCCGTGGTGAAGGAACTGAAGGCGAACAAGCTGCTCGACGAAAAGTCCGGCAACGCCGAAGCACTCGCGCTGATTCCGGATGTGCTCAAGAAGCTGAGCGCCCAAGCGACGAGCGCCGATGCGAAGAAGGCGGCCGAGGCGCTGGCGACCGCGAAGAAAGACCTCGACGGCACACGGGAATCGCTGAAGGCGGCCGAGACCGCGAAAGCCAAAGCGGACGCTGCAGTGAAACTCGCCAAGGACGATGCCGAAGCGCAGGTGACGGCCGCCGCGAAGAAGGCTGCGGCCGATGTGACGCTCGCGAAGAAGGACGCCGATAAGGCCAAGTCGGAGGCCGATGTGATGGCGAAGCTCGCCGTCGAGAAAGCGACCGCCGACGCGAAAATGAAGATCGCCGATGCCGAGGCCGACCTCGCCTCGCTCATGATGAAGCACAAGGCGGAACTGGCCCTACTCCAGGAATCGTTCACCGGCCAGCTCGCCGACGCCCGCAAAGGGGGCGCGATCCAGATCACCCCGGCCGAGGTGCTGACGCAGGACCGTGCGGCTCGCGACTACAGCGCCGGCGTGCTGGCCTATCAGTCGAAGAGTTTCCCGAAGGCGCTCGCCGCGCTCGAATCGGCGGTGAAGCTCGACCCCGTCGATGCCCGCTACTGGTACTACCTCGGCTTGGCGCAGTTGGAACTCGGCAAGAAGGACGAGGCCGACGCCTCCTTCAAGAAGGGGCACGATCTCGAACTCCGGAGCAAGCCGAATCGGGCGACCGTGGGCGAAGCCCTCGAGCGCATCCAGGGCGCCGCCCGCCGAGAGCTGAACCGGTATCGGTAGGGGAGTGAGGCTGAGGGAGTTCCAGACGACCCTTGTACACTCGAAACTGTTGAAGCCTCAGGCGGCGACTCAATTGCACTACTCGATTGCCAGCTTAGCGGCTCTGACGGCCTCTGGATGGACAGAGGGGAGGTGCGTACCGAGCGAGGTTTGGCTTATGCAGCTCTACGCCGAGGGGTATACGGCGTCGATCGCTGCCAACGAATTCTTGACTACCTATGGAGGACTGGTCATACATTTGGCTGGCGATCCGTACTCGCACGATTTGATTCTCGACCCGATGTTTTACGGCAGCGGCGAGCGGTATCGGGTAGCGGAATGGGAGCAGGAGCTTGGTCTCGGTCTCTTTCCCGTCGGATATGTCAGCCAAGCGTACGCTCTCTGGATCTCCGACGCCGGCACATTCTTTTACGGCATCGAATTTGGTCTGCATTCGCTCGGCGGTTCATTCGCTGAGGCCCTGAATCGCTTGCTCGTCGGGGACATTCGGGAAGTTGTGATCGCCGGCGGCTTGTGATTCGCAAGACCCCGGAGGGGTCACAGATATTAGCCGGTGGTCGTAGACCACCGGTTGATGACCGTATTGATCCGACCCCGGAGGGGTCGCAGCGTTTCGTTAGATCGCTGCGACCCCTCCGGGGTCGATCCCGCACGGTTCGATTCCGGCGGTCTTCGAC
>JAYVTJ010000668.1:0-3463 GCA_043774415.1 Fimbriiglobus sp.
CTTCAAGCTCTTCGCGGGCGGGCGCATCGGTTCGGGTCAACAGTTCGTCCCGTGGATTCACCGCGACGATATGACCGCTCTGCTGCTCCATCTGCTCGACGACTCCGAATGCCGCGGCCCGTTCAACTGCTGCGCGCCGAACCCCGCGACGAACTCGGAATTGTGCCGCGTGCTGGGGGCGGCGCTGCACCGGCCGAACTGGCTGCCGGTGCCGCGCTTCGCCATCCGCGCCCTGATGGGCAAGGTTGCGAACGTGGTCGTCGGCGGGCAGCGGGCGACACCGGGGAAAGCGCTCGGCACCGGATTCGCGTTCCGATTCCCGACACTCGAAGCCGCGCTCCGCGACCTCACGGATCGCCCCGCATCCGGGAGAATCCCATGAGTGCGCTCGCGCATCGAGAATCGGGGAATGGCCCCGCGCTCGTCCTCCTGCACGCTTTCCCGCTGGACGGGCGGATGTGGCGGCGGCAGCTCGACACCTTCGGCGTCGATCACCGCGTCATCGCGCCCGACGCCTTCGGCTTCGGACAATCGCCGCTTCCCGCCAGCGGCTGGACGATGGATTCGATGGCCGAGGCCGTCGCGGCGCTACTCGACGGGTTGCGAATCCGGGAGCCGGTCATCCTCGGCGGTCTCTCGATGGGCGGCTACATCGCGCTGGCCTTCGCGAAGCGGTTCCCCGAGCGTCTGAGCGGGTTGATCCTGGCCGATACCCGCGCCGACGCCGATTCGCCCGTAGCCAAATCGACGCGGGATGAGACCATTGCCTTCGTGGAAGCAAATTCGGTCGCCACGCAGTTCGAGAAGATGCTGCCGAACATGTTTTCGAGCGCGGGTTCGGAAGGGAGCCGATACGCGCGTGAACTTGCAGCCGAGCAGTGCATCGACGGCACCGTGGCCGCATTGCACGCACTGCGGGATCGCGCAGATTCTGTTGCGGCGTTAAGGTCGTTCGACTTTCCGACGCTGGTGCTAGTCGGCCGTGAGGATGCGATCACGCCGAAGGCGGTTTCCGAAGTGATGGCGAAAGAATTGAAGCGGGCCAAGCTGGAAGTCATACCGGATGCCGGACACCTGTCCAATTTGGATGCACCTGATGCTTTCGATGCCGCCGTGCAGAAGTGGTTGAACGGCTCGGCCGCACGTGGGCCGTAATCGGGGGTCACTGAACGGGCAGTTTGGGCTCTTGCAGGTGGAGGCGCGGGGTGTCCGACCGCTTCGGATTCCAGTTCCCCACCGTGTCGTGCTGACTCCCGGTCGCCGGGGCAGGCTTGAGATCGATGACGTTCGCGGCCCGTTCGTGGCGCAGTCGGCCGTCGGCCATTTCGTACACCTTGTCGGCAAAGGGCAGCAACCTCGGATCGTGCGTCACCACGAGTACAGTCGCCCCGCCCTGACGGGCCACATCGTTGAGCAATTCGATCACTTGCTGACCGTTCTCCCAATCGAGCGCGCTCGTGGGTTCATCGGCGAAGAGGAAGCTCGGATTCTTCACGAGCGCCCGGCCGATGGCCACGCGCTGCTTCTCACCACCGGAGAGCTGCGCGGGCCGCAGGTGCAGTTTCTTGCTCAGACCCAACTGGCAGAGGATGCGTTCCGAGCGCGCGCGGGCTTCGCGGACCGGACAGCCTTCTCCCCAACGCAGTACAATTTCGAGCTGCTGGCGGGCCGTGAGAGCCGGGAAGAGGTTGTAGCCTTGGAAGACGTAGCTGCAGTGGCGGAGGCGGAACCGCTCAAGTTCCTGTTCGGTCATGCGCCACAGGTCTTGGCCGAGGGCCTGCACTTTGCCGCCGTCGGGCCGGAGGAGTGCCGAGAGCACTGCGAGGAGGGTCGATTTGCCGCTGCCGCTCGGCCCCATGAGCAGGTTCATTTCGCTCTGCCGGAGTTCGAGCGAGACGTTGTTGATGGCGAACGTCTTCGCTTCGCCCGTCCCGAAGCAGCGCTGGAGGTCCAGCCCTTCGAGAGTCGGCCCCGAGCGCACGATCGCCGACGGTGCCCGATTGCCATCGGAAGTCGATGATCCGGCGGGGGCATTCGCCCCGGAGAACAGCGACCCGACGAGCGGGAGACGGGACAGCATCTGCGTCATGGAAACTCCTGGTGTGGTGTGTGGGGGCGATGCGGGGCGCGGCAGTGGCGGTGTCACTCCTTCGGTGTCTGCACGGGCGACAATTGGATGTATCGGCTTGAGACCGTTTCCGAGAGAACGCCAAATCGCGTTCCGGTTGCGCATTGCAACCGTTTGTTATCCGATTTTAGCCCGTGATCGGCCACCGGACGGCGCGCTTTCGGCGGGTTTTCCAAATCGCCCAACCTGCCACCTCCGGGCGAAGGGCTTCGGAGTCCTGTGCGGGTCGGTGCTGATCGTACACCAGTGACGATGGAATCAGACGTACCGAAATTCCCAGGGAGGCGGAATTATTTGGCCCGTCAAACTTTGGGAAATGTCGTCTTGAGTTCAAAAGTGCCGTCGAGCAGGGGCATTTTGACGTAATCGCGGAAGAGATTCGGGCTATCCGCGACTAAAATATCGAGCAGCACACTCGCCAATTTCCGGATTTCCGGTTCGGCGAACGCACTCCCACGCTGTTCGAGGAAGTGCCGGAGTGCCCGGGCGTTGGCCGTGACGGTGATTTTCGTCTCGGTGGCGTTCGGCAAAACGCTCCGCGCGGCTTGGCGGGCGGTTTTGCGGCGGGTCGTGCGGTCGGCATCCGCCGGAAGCATCGCCGCGGCGGCGGCTTGCGGATCGGCCAGCTTCGCGTTCAGCTTTTCGGCCAGCTTCACATACGCCGCGTGCACGCCGACCACGGCCTCCAGCCAGATCGCGTGGAGTTCCGGGTCGCCGGCGATGATGTCGGGTTCGACGTACTCGGCCACCGATTCATCGACGTAGCGCTGGCTGAGTTGGGAATAGGCCCAGCCGGCGCGATGGCGGACGAGTTCGTGCGTCAGGCTCCGGCTGACACCCGTGATCAGGAAGCTCCAGACGGCGTGCTCGAATACGGAGCCGTGCCCGACTTCCTTGATGTGGGTCAGGTAGGCGGCGTTGCCGCCGGGCCGCGGCTTGGCAAAGCTCATGTAGCAGACGCGGCCGGCCGTCTCGGTCAGCACTTCACCGGCCACCTCGCTGTCGGTCTGCCAGCTCACCCCGTGGTCGGCCAGGAAGCGGTCGAGTTCGGCGTCGCCGATCTGCTGTTTGCCGATCAGGTAGACGGCCGGCTCGGTGAGCACCCGGATGTCGCCGCCAACTTCCGCCGTTGCCATCGGGTCGCTCCCACCGGAGTGAACACTCGATGTATATCGGCCGCTCCCGTCCGCCGGCTGAATGGGAGCCGTTACAATCGTCCCGCCTAGTCGTACAAGCCGTACGGGCCGACTGACTGGGCAACTTGTGCCGGGTCCGGCCGACCGGGTGGGGTATACTAACTAGCACATGTCGCCCGCCATCTGGCTGCCGCTGCTC
>JAYVTJ010000669.1:0-9495 GCA_043774415.1 Fimbriiglobus sp.
TGACCGTCGCTCACGCGTCCGGCTCGGAATGAAAATCTACTCCCACTCCGCTTGGACGCGGAGCGTTTCGTTCGCGCTGAACTCCAGCGGAATCTCCCCCGCACGCGGTTCGAGCGGCGTCCCCGGCTTCCCCTCGTTGTCGATGGCGAAGGCACCACTCGGATCGCGGGCGAATTGAATCGCCGACGCGCCGGCGAAGCCGGCGGTCTCCGTGAGGCGCATCGCCACGGCCCGGCTCTTCCCGTCACCGGGCGCCGCGGGCCGCAGCGAAGTCATCAGCAGACTCGGCAGATCGACGTGCCCGAGCCAGCCGCTCGCGCCCCCCGGAGGCGGGCCTTTCGTCGTCATCACCACCGGCGCCGGCGCCACCCAGCCGGAGGCCGTCTGCATCGGCAGTTCGCGGTCGAGCGCCAGCAGCAGGTCGAAGCTGCGACACGACTCCCCTTCCGGAATCAGAACGATGTCGGCCATGCGGTTGTTCTGCTTCTGGATGAACGGAAGGCCGCCCGTGAAGATGAAGCTGCGCTCACCGCCGATGCGCAGTTCGAGGTAGTCGGGCGAGCAGGGGCGCGTGTAGGTCGATTGGAAGTTCTGGCCGTTGACACCGCGGAAGATCGCGGCGCGGTCGTCGCGCCAGGCGAAGCGCGCCCCGAAGTAGGAGTGCCAAGGATAGCCCGCCGGCGCGTGGACCGGATCGATCTCGATGCGGAGTTCGAGCACCGGCCGCGCGACCCACATCCGCAGCCGCTGGCGGAACGTGGCGAGCACCTTGTCGTGCTCGTCGAGGATGTCCCCTTCGCAAGTCACTTCGCCGAGGGCCGTTCCCGAGTGCGTGACGGCGACGTGCCGGGCCCGCGTCTTGCTCCCGGGGTTGAAGACGAGCTGCATGCCGAGGCGGTTCATGCGCGTGCGGGTGTCGCGCATGGCGCGGAGCGCGCCGGTCTGCGGGTCGAAGTCGGCTTCGAGGAACTCGTTCCGCACGGCGAAACCTTCGGCGAGCTTGATGCGTGGCTTCGGCGCCGCGGTGCCACTCGGACCCTTGCGCGGAATCCAGGCGAAGCCCAAGCTCGGCACTTCGACGACGAGCTTCGCGGTCGTGCCGTTGAACTCCGCGGCCTTCACGGGATCGACGACGGGGATCGGCCCGGCGAAGCCATCGAGTTCGAGCGCGATGCGGCGCGTGAAGTTGCACGGGTTCAGCACGAGGTAGCCGGGTTGCCCCTCGGGGGAGCGCGCGAGGATGCGCTCCGCGAGCCGCGCGGCGATGGCCTCTTCGAGTTCGTGGCTCATCTCCGGCGCGCCGGTCCCATCGGCGCCGCGCGCTTCGATCTCGTCTTCCAGCGCTTCGAGCTTCGCCACCGTTTCCAGATCCGCCTCGCTCGGCACCGTCAGCATCCGGTGCAACCCGGCGAGCGCGAATGCGGAATCGAGCCGGCGGCGCAGGCGCTGGTGGATCGCGAAGCCGCTCACGGCATCGGGGCGATGCAGGTTGGTCACGCGGTCGTCGAGGTAGTCGGTGAAGTACTCGTCGGCGCCGGTGCTGCCGAGATAATCGCCGTACTTCTGCTCGCCCAGCAACTTCCCGAGGCCGAACCACTGCCCCGCGATGTCGCCGAGTTCGGAGAGGCCGATGAGCTGCGCGTAGCCCGGCGCGGGGGCGTCGCCGGTGTGCTTGAAGGCGAGCGTCGGCGTCGAGTCCTGCGTGAACGCCTGATGGAGGTGGTAGACGAGGTTGAAGAAGGTGAGCGGATCGGAGGCGCTGTGCGGTTCGCGCCCGAACGACTCCATCGACTTGCCGTCGGGCGAGGGCCAGTTGACCACGACGGCGTTGCGCGTCGGCGTGAGGCCGCCGTCGAAGCTCACGACGACGGCGTTGGCGTACCCGGCCGATTGCAACCATCCGGGGAGGTGCGGATGGAGTGCCGAGCGCCGGCGCGCGAAGACCTGCGTCTCGGCGGCGAAGAGCCTGCGTACGGTGGCGCGGGCCTTGCGGAAGTTCCAGAACTGGCTCTCGATCGGCAGCAGCGCATCCTCGCGCTCGCGGTAGGCTCCGCAGGCGATGTCCACAGCGCCGGGCAGGTCCGGGAGGAACTTGGCCTTCAACTCGGCGAAGCGTTCGGGGTGATTCTCCGCGAGCGTTTCGAGCAGCGCCCCTGATGCGAGTACCGTCATCGGCAGTCCGGCCGCGAGCGAGGCGGGCCACGCGCCGCCGAGCGACTCGGCCTTCGGCATGGCGATGTCGATGAGCCGGAGGTCGTTCGTGTTCAGCACCTGCCGCGCGGACTGGAGCTTCTCCCCCGCGGCCTTGAGCTTCTCCAATACGCCGGCGCGGTGGTCGGGCTGCTTCGCCGCTTCGACCGCCGCTTGCACGTCGTCCCAGAACCCGGCCCCATCGAGGAGGTGCTCGTGATCCATCGCGTCGAAGAGCGATTCGACGAGGAGGTAGCCGAACCCGATCGACTCGAAGAGAGCGACGGTACTCGCCGGCACCGCGAGCAGTTCTTCGGGGGCGCCGAGCGTCCGGCAGGCGACCAGAGCAGCCGCGGTCGTGTCGCCGGCATCGAGGGTCGCGGGGAAGCTGGCGGCGTTCGCCTCCTTCAGCCGGTCGATCCAATCGTCGGGCTGGTAGAGGTGCGGCCCGGCCGGGACGGTGTAGAGGAAGCCCTCCTTCGGCTGATCGTGGTCGTACGTGCTCGATGCCTGCGGCGGCCGGCTCAGCCCCGCGAGCGCGGCCGGGTGCCAGAGCGCGAAGTAGCCGTGGAGCCACGACGAGGCTTCTTCCGGGTTGAGGCTGACGGGGTAGGACGTCGGCGGGCGGTACGGCGAAAGGAGGTGGGCTTCGCGTGGTGTCATGGTGAGCGCGGGAGGGTTCGGGCACGGGCGCGGACGGATTGGTAATATATCCGCGTTGCCCGAGCGCAGCGGAGTTTGCCGTGGACATGCCCGATCAAAAACTCGGCATCGGACTTCCGGATGCCGATGTGCCCCGGGCGACGGTTCCACCGGAACTGGCCGATATCGTCCGCGTCGGGGTCAAAGCGTCTCGCCTCGTTCCCGGCTCGGTCGCGCTGGGAGGAACTGTCTGTTCGCTCTACGCGGGGCACCGGCTGTCACTCGATATCGATTTCGTGCTCCGGGATCTGAAATCGCGATTCGAAGATGTACTGGAATCGCTCGAAGGCATCCCCGGATGGGTCGTCAAGCGGACTCGGCCGCAGGTGATGATCCTGGGCAATCTCGACGGCGTCGACGTCGGCTATCGCCAACTCCGGCGGACCGCACCGCTGGACACGACGGAACTGGCAACGGCCGACGGGGTTCTCGTCATCCCTACGCTCGAAGAACTGCTCCGGATCAAAGCGTTTTTGGCCTGCGAGCGCAACGCCACCCGGGATTTCCTCGATTTCGCCGAACTCTCCCTGCTATTGCCGCGAGCGCGGGTATTAGAAGCGCTCTCCGTACTCGATGAGAAAATCGGCTGGAGCCATCGCCCCGCCGTCGCCCTCGAAGTTGTCAAAGCGCTGGTCGCGTGCGCGCCGGTCGATGAGAGTCCGCACGGGTTTTCGACGTTCCGGTTTCTGTCTCCCCGCGTGAAAACCTGGGACGCAGCCCGTGACATCTGCCGCGACATCGGAGCGGGGCTTTCCCTCCCGCTCCTGGGGGGTTGATCGTGCAACACCGTCACATCGCGACATCCGAATGGTCGCCGATGGCCATCGAGTCCCTTTACGAGCGGGGCGAGTTGGCCGATTGGCGCGAATTCGCGGCGGCGCTCAGAGCGAGCCCCGAGATCGCCCGGACCGCACTGGTGCTGGCGGAGCGCCACGAGGACATCGGCTCGGCCGCCCTCGCGCGGATCTTGGTGGCGCGGTGCCATCCGGCGCTCGCCATCGCTCCGGTCTGAACCCGGATTCCCCGCGCCGTAAGATGCCCCTTCCTCCTCCCCCCAGCGAGTGCGGGCGTGGCCAAGAAGCGGTTGACGGACGTGCCCTCGGCCAAGGCCGTGCGGCAATTCCTCGCCAAGCGGCAGTTCGACGCCGCCCTCGTCGAGGCGCGCAAGCTCGCCGGCTTCGCCCCCGGTTCGGAAGCCGTCGCGCTGCTGCGCGAGTGCCAGACCGCGCTCGCCGAAGCCGCGCTCGACCGCAAGCAGTTCGCCGACTTCAACCGCATCGCCCTCGAACTCGATCCCCTGTCCATCGCCGCCGGGCCGGAGTCGATCAAGGCCCTCGCTCGGCTCTACCTGCGCGGGGCGCGGCCGCGCGAACTCCCCAGGCTCCTCGCGCTGCTGACGGAACCGACCGACGCCGCCGAGCTGCAAGGGGACTGGGTCGATCGGGCCGTGCGCGATCGCGAGCCGAAGTCGCTCCCCGAAGAGTGGCACCCCGCCTACACCGCTTTCCGAACGGCCCTCGGGCACTACGAGGCGAAGCAAGACGACCAAGCCCGCGGAGCGCTCGCCGGCATCGGCCTCGGCTCGCCGCTGCTCGAGTGGAAGCTCTGGCTGCGCGGGCTGCTCGCGTGGGTCGCCGGCGACGACGGCCGCGCCCTCGAGAACTGGAGCCGGCTGAACCCGCGCCGGCTGCCGCACCGCTTGGCCGCGCCGCTGCGGGCGAAGGCCGACCCCTCATGGCCCGCGGCGCCGCCCGCGCTGCGAGAGCAGTTGGCGAAGCAGTACGGGCAGCTCACGCGGAAGGACCTCGCCGGGCAACTCCGGAATCTCCTCCCTGAACTCGGCGGCAAAAAGGGGTTGTCCACGGCCTTCCGCATCGCCGAGGCGCTGCTGCCCCAATTGAAGGCGAGCCATCCGGAACTCGGGCCGCAGCTCGCGAATGTCTTCTACTTCACCATGCTGAAGCGCGGCGAACCGGGCGATTTGGATCGGTTCGCGAAGTGCTTCGGCCGAACTCCGGACGATCCGCATTTCAACCGGCTGTCGGCTCAGATTTACGAGGGCATCGGTGAACCGGAGAAAGCCGCGACGCAGTGGTGGAACTACAGCGTCTGGCTCGGATCCGCCCCGTGGCCGCCGCTGCTGCGCGGGCGCGCGAGCGCGATTCTCTACCGCAAGACGGCCGACCTCGTGGGCGGCTGCGACGACGGCCACCTCACCATCGCACGCTCTAAAAAGGGCGATGCGAAAGTCAAATTCCCCGATGTCGTCCTCGACGAATTCGCACTCCTGCTGAAGGCGCTCGAACTGGCCCCCGACTGGGAAGAGCCGGCCGTCGAACTCATGAAGGTCTACGCCGAAGAGGAGATGCACGCGGAGGGTCTCGCCTTCGCGGAGAAGTTCCTCGCGGCGAACCCGGACGCCGCGGCGCTGCGCTGGGAATACATCGAAACGCTCGGGCAGACGCACCGCTACGCCGAGGCTCTCCCGCAGTTCGAACTCCTCCAGAAGGCCAAGCCCTTCGACAAATTGCTCCGGTATCAAACGGCCGAGTGCGGGCTGAAGCTCGCCTACCAGATGATCGCCGGGAGCCGGATGAAAGAAGCGCAGCTTCTGCTCGACGAGCACCGCGAATCGATCCGCGCCGAAGCGCCGCTCATGGCCGCGCACCTGCTGTACGCCCTCGCGAAGAAAGCGAAGCGGACGGAGGAAGCGGAGACGTACGAAGCGCAGCTCGGGCTGCCCGGTGTCGTGTCGGCACTGCTGATGCACGCGAACGCGCATCTCGTGAAGGCGAAGCCGGCGGAGAAGACCGCCGCGGCCAAGGCCTACAGGGCGGCGCTCGCCCTGGGGCCGCGACCCGCGGAAGCTCTCGCCCTCTTCGAGGTCTACGGCTTCTTCGCCTCGGGCGGCATCGAATTCACCGGCCGCAGAGCGCTCCTCAAAGGCATCTTGGATGCGCTGGTGAACTCCGCGGCCGATCCCGGATTGTCGGAAGCGCTCGCCGTCGAGATCGTCAAAATCGTCGCCCCGCACATCGCGGCGCCGAAGCTCGAAACGCTCGCGTGGGCGCTCTCGAAGCGCTTCTCCAAGAACCCGATGTTCCCGTTGAGCGTGGTGCGGCAGTGGGCCGCCAAGAACCTCGGCAAGCGCGCCCCCCACAAGATCCTCGGGGCCCTCCGCGCCGCCAAGGATCTCGTCCGCGCTGCGACCGACCCGGACTCCAAAGCCCTGGAAGCGATCATCGACGATCTGCTCGAAGACCTCGATCCGTACATCAGCATCCGGAATATGTTCGACGGCTTCCTCTGAGTGAACCGCGATGTCCGATCCGTATACCGTTCTCGGACTGCCCGACGGCGAAGATCTCGCCGACGAGCGCGTCCGCGCCCGCTACCTCGAACTCATCAAGGAGTTCCCCCCGGAGCAGCACCCGGCGCGGTTCGCCGCCATCCGCGCGGCCTACGAGAAGGTGCGCGACCTCCCGGCCCGCGCCAAGCACCGCCTCTTCGACCGCGGCAGCGAAGACACGCTCGAAGCGATCATCGGAGTCGCGGAGCGCGGCGCCGTCCGCCCCCGGCCGACGTTCGCCCAGTTGATCGAAGCCACCGAGGCCCCATCCCCGCCATGACCGCCGACGCCATCGACCGCATCCTCGCCGACTTCCGAACCTGGCTGGAGGTCCTTCCCGACGGGGGTGAGCCGCCCGCCGCCGCGCCGCCGGCCGTCGATCTCGCCACGCTCGCGGCGCAGTTCACGGCGCTCCGGCACGATGTGAACCTCCAGACAAAGGCGGCCCGGGCCGTCCTCGATCTGCACGGGTCTGCCAAGCCGGCGGCGCCCGATGCGGACGCGCTGCTGAAGCCGACGCGGAAGCTGCTTATCGATCTCGCCGATGCCCTGAGCCTGTCGCTGCGCGAGGTGACGCGGACGATCGAAGCGCTCGCCGAGGCCGAGGAATCCGAACCCGAACCGTGGCCCGAGACGCCGCCGGCATCGGCATCGCCCTCCTTCTTCAGCCGGTTGCTGGGGCGCGGTTCCGCCTCCTCCGAATGGCAGGCGTGGGCCGAAGCCATCGAATCGCGTGCGGCCGACTCGGCGGAGCGGCAAGCCGCCGAACGGGAGCAGCTCGCGTCGGTCCTCGCGGGCTTGGCCGACGGCTACACGCTCAGCCTCCGCCGCGTCGAGCGGGCCTTCCCCCAGTACAGTTTGGAACCGATAGAATGCGAGGGGGAACCGTTCGACCCGGAACTGATGGAAGTCGTCGAAGTGGTCGGCGACTCGGACGCGCCGAGCGGGATCGTCGTGGCGGTCGTGCGGGACGGGTACCGCGTCGCAGGGCAGGTGCTCCGCTTCGCCCAAGTGACTGTGGCGCGGTGAAGGAGTGGGGGAGAGCAGGATGGCGGACATCATCGTGGGGATCGACCTCGGCACCACCAACAGCGAGGTGGCCATCGTCGAGAACGGCCAGCCGCGGGTCATCGCCGTCGACGGCGATCCGATCCTGCCGTCGGTCGTCGGCCTCGGCGCGGACGACAAGCTCCTCGTCGGCAAACCGGCGCGCAACCAGTACGTGCTGGCGCCCGAGCGCACGGTGAAGTCGGTGAAGCGGCAGATGGGATTGGACGTGAAGATCCCGCTCGGGACGCAGCAGTTCCGCCCGCAGGAAGTCTCGGCGATGATCCTCCGGCGGCTGAAGGAAGCCGCCGAGAAGGATCTCGGTCAACCGGTGCATAAAGCCGTCATCACGGTGCCGGCCTACTTCAACGACACCCAGCGCCAAGCGACCCGCGAAGCGGGCCAACTCGCCGGACTCGAAGTCGTGCGCATCCTCAACGAGCCGACGGCCGCGGCGCTCACCTACCGCCCCGACCCAGAAGCCAGTGAGAAGTTCCTCGTCTACGATCTCGGCGGCGGCACCTTCGACGTGAGTATCGTGCAAGCCGAAGGGGGCGTCTTCGAAGTCCTCAGCAGCCACGGCGATACCCAACTCGGCGGCGACGACTTCGACGAACTCCTGCTGAACCGGATCGCCGACGAGTTCCAAGAACTCTACGCCATCGACCTGCGCGCCCATCCGCCGACACGCGCCCGGCTGCTGCGCGCCGTCGAGAACGCCAAGAAAGTGCTCTCCGATCACGCCATCGCGAAGATCGAGGAGGAGTTCATCGCCGAGAAGGACGGCGTGCCGCTGCACCTCACGAAGGAGATCGAGCGCAGCGAATTCGAAGAGCTGATCGACCCGCTGCTGCGGCGCACGATGGACTGCCTCCAGAAGGCTCTCGACGACGCCAAGACGAACGCCTCGGAACTCAAGCAGGTCGTCCTCGTCGGCGGCAGCACGCGCTCGCCCGTCATCTCGCGGTTGCTCGAAGCGCGGCTCGGCCAGCCGGCGCATCGCGAGGTCCACCCCGACCTCTGCGTCGCGATGGGGGCCGCCATTCAAGCCGCGATCATCGCCGGCACCAGCGTCGGCGCCGTCCTCGTGGACATCGCCCCGCACTCTGTCGGCATCAAGGCGCTCGAGGTGCCGGACACGTTTTCGCGGCAGTACAACGAGTACAAGTTCGTCGCCATCATCCCGCGCAACACGCCGCTGCCCGCCTCGCGCAGCGAGATCTTCTGCACCGTTTCGGACAATCAAGCGAAGGTGGACATCGACATCTTCCAGGGCGAGAGCGGCGACGTGCGCCGCAACCACCGCGTCGGCAAATTCCTCATCGAGGGGCTGGCGCGTGTGCCGTCCGGGAACCAGCTCGTCGTGCAGATGGACCTCACGCTCGACGGGATGCTGAAGGTGACCGCGCGCGAGAAGGCCACGGGGCTGGTGAAGCACATCACCATCGACAGCGCCATTGCCCGCTTCGCCGTCGAGGAGAAGGACGCGGCCCAATCGCGGCTCGACCGCATGTGGGCCGAGCCGGAGTGGAAAGTGGGGGACGACGAGCCGATCGACCCCGCGAAGCTCGCCGACCTGCTCGGCGCCGTCCCGGAAGCGTTCGACGAAGACGCGGATGACGACGACGACTACGAAACGTTCCCCGCGCCCGAGACGGACGACGAGGAGAAGCCGGTCGCGGCGCCGCGCTTCCAGTTCCCCGAAGAGGGCGGAGCCGTCACCGGCCAGCGCGAGGCGGTGCAGGCGCGGGCGCTGCTCGAAAAGGCCGAGCGCGTCGGCGCCAAGGCGAACGCCGAGGACAAAGCCGAACTGGGCCGGCTGACGGCGTCGGTGAAGTCGGCCCTCGACGACCGCCGCTGGCCCGAACTCCTGACCGCATCGAATGCCCTCGCCGACGTGCTCTTCTATCTGGAAGACGCATGACGATCGCCTGCCCCTGCTGCCGGGCGAGCAACGACACCGCGACCTGCCGGAGGTGCCGGGCGGACCTGTCGCTGCTCGCGGCGATCGAAGCCCGGCGGGAGTATTTGCTGGATGCGGCGCGGGTGAAATTGAGTCGCAGCGAGGATGCTTCGCCGATGATCGAGGAAGCGAGCGCGCTGCGGGGCGGAAGTGATGCGGCGCAACTCCGGGCCGTGGGTGCGTTGATCCGCGGGGAGTATGCGAGGGCGCTGGCGTCTTCACCCGAGCGGTGGGCGTAAGCCCT
>JAYVTJ010000670.1:0-7079 GCA_043774415.1 Fimbriiglobus sp.
TCGACATCGTCCTTGAGGCCGGGGCCGCCTTGGGCGTTGCGGTTCGCCACCTTGCCCGCTTTATCGATCAGGAAGATGTGCGGGATCATCTGGATGCCGTAGGCCGTCGCCAGCGGCGAGCGATCCAAGCCGCCGGCCCCGTGCAAGTGGATGCCGGGGAGTCCGGCCGTTTGCAGGGCCTTCAGCGCATCGGGCTTCGTGGCGTCGTCGTCCACGCAGACGGTCACGATCTGCAGCCCCGTGGCGACGTTCGCCTTGGCGAGGTCGGCGAGGGCCTTCAGGTCGTCGGCGGCGTTCTGGCCCCAGCTCGCCCAGAAGAAGACGAGCGCCGGCTTGCCCGCGAGATCGACCGCGCTGTTGAAGGCTTTGCCGTCGAAGGTCGTGCCTGTGAGCAGGAAGGGCTGGCCTTCACTCGTGAGGCGCTTCACGGCGCCGGTGGCCTTGGCGGCGTGCGGGTGTGCGGCGTGCTCCTTCGCGAGCTTCTCGTACCACGCCTTCGCGGCGACTTCGCCCTCCTTGCCGGCGAACTCGGACGCCGTGGCGAGCCGCATGAGGGCTTCCGGGGCATCGTCCGCTTTGCCGTGGGCCGTCACGAACGCTTCGAGCTGCTCGCGGTACCAAGCCTGCGCCTTGGGGGCATCCGGACCTTTGGCCTCGCGGAGCTTCACGGCGTACTCCGCCGAGATCAACCGGAAGAGTGCGTACGCTTGGGTCTCTGTGGCGCCCGGCGTCACGAAGATCTGCTCCTTCCATGCCTTCAGCCGATTAAAGGATTTCGTCTGCGTCGGATCGGATTCCACGACACCTTGAAGCGCGTCGATGAGCTGCTTGAGCCACGGCACTTGCTCCGTGCCGACGGTCTTCGCGACGCAGGACTCGAGGAGATCGGCGCGTTCGGCGTGGTAGCGGGCCATGTCATCCGCCTTCACGGGCGGCTTGATCTTCTGGAGCGCTTCGACGAACGGAAGGATCTGCACCGGCACGATCCCCGGCGAAGTTCCTTCATCGACGACCGCATCGCTTCCGACCGCCGGGCCGTCGATCAGCTTCCACGCGCGGCCGACGAGCACGAGTTCGCCCGTCTGGAAGAATTCCATGCTCTTGCCGTCGCCCTTGTCCACGAGCAGCGTGCCGCTCTTGTGCTTCATCAGGTCGGCGCTGCCGCCGAAGGTGTCGGCGGGGGTCGCCTGCGGGATGCCGAAGTTCGCTTGGACAAGCTTCGCTTTATCGGTGAGCTTCAGGCCGTCGACGGTGGCGCCGAGGCGTTTGCCGGCGCCGTCGAGACGGGCCTTCAACTTGACGGTATCACCCGAGGGGAGGCCGAGTTTCTTGAGGTCGTCATCCTTCGCCATGAGGGCTTGGAGGCGGGCCGGGTTCTTCGACAGCACGGCGGCGAAGAGTTCCTGGCTGACCTCTTCGGGCGAGATGGCGAACCATTCGTCCACGGTGCCGTCTCCGTTGAGGTCGGCGCCCCACTTGCTGCCGTTGATGCCGAGCCAGCGGAATTGATCGGGCTTGCCGGCGCCCTTGCTGTCGAGTTCGCGGTACGATTCGACGCCATCGACGTAGTAGCTGAGGATGTTGTACTTCGCGCCGCCGGCCGTATCGATAAACTGGCGCAGCTTCTTCCCGGCCCCGTCGGTCACGACGACGCCTTTCGGCGCCACGCCGTTCTGCCCGGCGGGCCAGGCCATTTCCTTCGCCGTACACGCGGCCAAGTCGGCCCCCGTCGGCGTCGAAACGACGATGCCCGGCTGCACCGGCTGCCGGGCCAAGATCGACTCCGGTTTGAGTTGTGCGTGGGCTTCGCCGACGCCGCCCAGCAGGGCCAGAGCGCCCAGAACCCGCACGGTGATACGCTTGGTCATTCCCGAAACCTCCGAGTCGGTGCAGGCCGGCCATCCTTCCGGCCCAGCGGAGCTACCCGCCCTTTCCTCATCGGCCGAATATCTCGCGCGACTTGAAGCGTGCGGAGTGCTGAGTGCGGAATTCAGCGCTTCCATGCCGGCTCGGTGGAGTGCATTCACAAGCCCGAATACCAGTCGTAGCCGCGCTCGGCCCAGTAATCCGCCGGGCGCTCGTCCCCGAACCGCAGGGTCGTCGGCCACTTGATGTTCTTGATGCCGTACTTCACCGTCAGCACGAGCCGCAGCGGAGCGCCGTGGCCCGGCGTCAGCGGCGCGCCGTGGCCCGGCGTCAGCGGCGCGCCGTTCATCGCATCGCACAGCAGCGTCTGCGGATGGAGCGCGCTCGGCGTATCGAGCCCGACCATGTAGGCCCCGTCGGCCGTGGCGAGCGCGAGGTAGTCGTACTTCGAACCGTCCGGGCGGAGGCCGAGGTTGTTCGCCGCCACGAAGTCGGCCAGTCGGACGCCGCTCCACGTCACGATCTGACTCCACCCTTCGATGCACTTCAATTCGGTCGTCATCTCGACGCGCGGCAGTCCGGCGGACTCGGCTTGCCGGAACGTCCGCGACGGTTGCCCCGGCTGCGTCACCGCGAGGGTCCAGCCGGTCCCGTCCGTGGTCGCCGGCATCCCGATCCCCCCGTTGACGCGCGGTTCGCCGGCGCGGGCGCGGTCGAACTCCGGGGCGAGTCGGCCGTCCGAGTAAAGCGCGCGGCCGATGCGCTCGTTGAATCGGTGGGCGGTGCGGAGCGGCCACGGGATGCCGTCGGCCGGGGCGCGCGTGCGCAGCCAGCGCCAGCCCGCGAAGCCGGTGCCGGCGGCGATTCCGCCGACGAGGAACGAGCGGCGCGAGAGCCGGGCCATCGCCTCCGCGGCGGGGTCACGGGGCGGGGGCGGCGGCGGGTTCGCCATGGCGCAGGGCCTCCTGGGTCGCGGGGACGATCTCGTAGCCGGTGACCATGCTGCGGAAGTTGTTCCACCCGGCCCGGAACACCTGGCCGATGTGGGTGATG
Organism: Fimbriiglobus sp.; assembly: GCA_043774415.1. Lineage (GTDB taxonomy): Bacteria > Planctomycetota > Planctomycetia > Gemmatales > Gemmataceae > JALHQU01. Next base: position 2,920 of record JAYVTJ010000670.1, read on the forward strand.
AAGAAGAGCACGTAGCCGACGGTGAGCGCGAAGTGGAGCAGCCGGGCGGTCTCGTAGCCGCCGAGCGCCGCCGCGATCCACCAGAACTGCGTCGGTTTGTACATCGCCAGCCCGGTGATCACCGAGCCGGCCCCCATGGCGACCACGCCGAGGTAGGCGAGCTTCTGGGCCGCGTTGAACTTCCCGGGCGGCAGCGGAGTCTTGCGGATCTTGAGATCGTGGAGGACGACGTGGAAGGCTTCGATCGGCGTCCGACGGTTGGGGCGCAGTTCGCGCCAGTGCCCCGACCAGAGCGTGTACGAAACGTATAGGAGGCCGTTGATCGCGAAGAACCACATGAAGAGGAAGTGGTACGCCATGCCGGCGGCGAGGCCGCTCTCGAGATCGAGTGCGCTGTAGAACCAAGCGGGGAAGAACTTGACGAGGACTACTCCGCCGACGGAGATTTGGTAGACGTCGTTCGCCCAGTAGATGAGCAGCCCGCTCCAGAGCATCACGAGCAGGATCGGTGCATTCGCCCAGTGCAGGTACCGGATGACCCGCAGATGCTTGTGTTCGAGCCGGCCCATCGTGCAGCTCCATCCGGAAAGGAAAAGGGCCGCGGGCACCCTCGGCCGAATCACTTGGTCGGGGTGGTCATCTTGCCATCCATCTTGCCATCCATCTTCCCGTCCATCTTCCCGTCCATTTTGCTCGGCGTGGTGGACGAGCCACTGCACCCGGCGACGAAGCCCAGACCCAGCCCGAGCATGACGAGAGCGCCACCGACCGACACTGCGCGCAGGAACCGATTCATCACATCTCCCGTTCGGAATTCTGACGCCGGATGCCGACACCCCACTCCGCACCAATCCGCAATCCGGTCGTCGGGTCAAGCCAGGGGATCGCCGGGGTGTCGAGCGAGCCAATCTACTCGTAGGTAGTTTCCCATGAGGTCGGTAATCCCTTACGACCATTTTTCCGAAATACTCGGCTCACGCTTTGATCTGCGCCAGGTGCCACTCGCAGACGGCGTCGAACCGGGCGAGGTCGTCGAACGTTTTGGCGGCGATCATGGCCCCTTCGATGGCCGACATCAGAGCGCGCGCCACGGGGAGGGCCGGACCGGCGAAGGCGATGCACCCCGCTTTGCGACCGTCGAGCAGGACGCCGGCGATCCACGTCTCGTTTTCCGTGAAGAACGTGCGGACGCCTTCGAGGACCGGGCCGGGCAGCGTCGAATGCTCGGCCGCCAGCATGCCGCACAGGCACATCCGCCGGCCGTGTTCGAGATTGCTGCGGAACCCGACGGCGAACGCCCGGAGGCGCTTCCACGCGTCCGACTCTCCGGATTCGATGCGGTTGCGGAAGGCGGCTTCCAGCTCGCGCTGCCGGGAGACGAGCGCCAGCCCGAGGTCGCCTTTCGTCGGGAAGTGGTAGTGGATGCTGGCCGTGGTGATGCCCGCGCGGACGGCGAGATCGCGGAAGCTGAACGAGTTGTAGCCCACGAGTTCGACGAGTTCCGTCGCGATGGCGACGAGCTTCGAGCGGGTGTCCGTCGTGCCGGGAATCATGGGAGGAGGGAGTGGTTCGGGAGGGAGGAATCGTCCACCTTAGCGATCCGCCCCTCCGGCACAACGGCACAACGGCGTTTCCCCATTGGCCTTTGCGGCGCCGTCGGCTATCTCAATCCCCGGAGACGCAGAGGCGTCCGCACACGTCCGGGGACCGATCCGATGCCGCTGGCCCGCGAATACACGCCCGAAGAACTGGTCGAATCCCTGCGGAACCGCGGGCCGAAGCTGCTCGCCGACTACTACCGGCCCAGCCCCGACCTGCACGCTCTGATCCACGAGGCCGTCGAGGGGAACACCTTCCGCGCCTTCCAGAAGCTGTCGCCGAAGCCGTCGGACACCTTCCGCATCTGGGCCAAGGCCCGGCTCTCCTTCTCCGCGATGTTCGACTTCGGCGCCGTCGCCACCCAGGAGGAGTACGACGCGCTCCTGCTCGGCCACCTGCGCAGCCTGCACGCCCAGTGGCACAAGGTCTACCAGGTCGATCTCGGTTACGGCACGGGCCGGAAAGTCATCAACCTGCTGATGAACCGCGTGCTCTGCAGTTCCGAAATCCACTCGGCCGACCGCGCCCGCATCATCCCGTTCCTGCACGTCAACCACGACGAGTACACGCTCGTCGCCATCCGCCTCACGGCCGCGTCCGGCAAGTATGGCACCGGTATCGAAGTCGGCAAGAAACCCTCGATGAAGTTCGTCGAGAACGACGAGCAGTACGAACGGCTTCAAGCGATGTTCCGCGCCATCGCGACCGAAGCGGGCGTGGCGCCGATCTGCATCGACCTGCTGGCCTGGGACGAAGGCCACCCGGATTGAGCCCCGTTGTAAAAATTGCTATTCCGCTGAATCCGCCTGCGGGGTAGAGTCCCCCACCTCGCGGTACCCGACCCACGGATGGGCTTCGGACGGGAGCGATCGGTCGAAGGGCTAGGAGGCCCGGCGTGTCACGCCCCTGGCAACTCCGCCACAAATTGATCTTCGGTCTGGCGCTCGTCGTCGCCAGCGTCGCCCTGCTCTTGGGCGGGGCGCTGCTCGGCCTGTCGTCGTACTTCGAGACGATGGACACGACCCAGCGCAAGCTCGACGAAATGCAGGTCGTCGTCCAGCTCCGCGATCAGATCCACAAGACCGGCGAAGTGCGCGTCCGGGAAGCCGGGAGCACCGAGACCCAATCCGAGAAGGTCGCGATCCTCGACGAGGCCCGCAAGGGCCGGGGGATCCTGACGGTCTACGAAGCGACGCTCAGAGGCGAAACCCTCCGCCGCAAGCTCGATCCCGACGGCGGCCGCGACGAATTGGCGCTCATCGCGAAGCTCGAAGGGGCGTTCCTCGCCCTCGAAAATGGGGTGGTCGCGGCGACCGGCACCGGCCTTACGCGGGACGGCTCCCGGCCGCTCGTGCAGGACGAGGCCGTGCAGCGGGCCCTCGGCGACCTCAAGCGGCTCAGTACCGATCTCTTCCTCTACCTCGTCGCCGATGTCCACACCAGCTTCGATGCGTCGCGGGCCAATCACCGCCGCAGCCTCTACATCACGGGCGGCGCCACCGCCCTCAGCTTCCTGCTCGTCTGCACGCTGCTCTACTATTTCCGCGTCTGGGTCTTCACGCCGATCAAGCTGCTCCAGGCCGGGGTGCGCCGCGTCCACCGAGGCAACTTCGACCAGCCGATCCAGCTCCAGAGCCAGGACGAACTCCAGGAACTCGCCGTCGAGTTCAACGCGATGACGACCCGCCTCCGCGACATCTACAAGGACCTCGCCCGGCAGGTCAACGAGCGCACCCGCCAGCTCGTGCGCTCCGAGCGCATGGTCAGTGTCGGGTTCCTCGCGGCCGGGGTGGCGCACGAGATCAACAACCCGCTGGCGAGCATCGCCTTCTGCTCCGAAGCGCTCGAGCGCCGCTTGCAGGAGGTGCTCGGCAAAGCACCGGGCGAAGCGGACGTGATCGCGAAGTACCTGCGGATGATCCAGCAGGAAGCCTTCCGCTGCAAGCAGATCACGCAGAAGCTGCTCGACTTCAGCCGCAGCGGCGGCCGCCGCGAACCTACGGAACTCAGCGGGCTGATCGAAGACGTGCTTCAAGTGGCGCAGCACCTGCCGAGCGCCCGTGGCAAGCAGTTGATCTTCCATCCGCCGGGGCAGATCACGGCCCTGTGCAGCGGCCCCGATGTGAAGTCGGTGGTGCTGAACATGGTGGTGAACGCCCTCGACAGCATGGACGAGACCGGCACCCTCACGGCGACGCTCGCCACCGATGGCGACACCGCCGAGATGACCTTCACCGACACCGGCTGCGGGATGACGAAGGAGGTGCTCGACAACATCTTCGAGCCGTTCTACACGCGCAACCGCACCGGCAACGGCACCGGGCTGGGCCTGAGCATCAGCCACCAGACGATCGACCAGCACGGCGGGACGATCCAGGCGCAGAGCGCCGGGCCGGGCCAGGGGAGCACCTTCGTGGTGCGGTTGCCATTGCGAGCCGCCGAGACGCGCCCCGATCTGCGCGAGGAGCGAGGGGCGGATACGGTGCCGTTCGTGGCGAGCCGCGCGGCGGCGTGAATCTGTTCTTCGCCCCAACGGGGCCGACTTACATAGCCCAGGGCGG
>JAYVTJ010000671.1:0-6808 GCA_043774415.1 Fimbriiglobus sp.
GTCGTCGTTCGGGCCGATCAGCGGGTTGTCGCCGAGTAGGTTGATGTGGTCTTCGATGAGCATGATGTCGCCGCGGGCATACTGCGGATTCATCCCGCCACAGGCGTTCGTGGCGATCAAGACTTCGCAGCCCAGCGCCTTGAGCACCCGCACCGGGAAGGTGATCTGCTGCATCGAGTAGCCTTCGTAGGCGTGGAACCGGCCTTCCATCGCGACGACCGTTTTGCCGCCGAGCGTCCCGCAGACGAACTGCCCCTTGTGGCTCGGCGCCGTCGAGCGCGGGAAATAGGGGATCTCCTCATAGCGGATCTCGGTGCGGTCCGCGATCTCTTCGGCGAAGTGCCCCAGCCCGGTGCCGAGCACGATGCCGACGGCGGGCGCGCCGTCCCACCGGGTCCGGACGGCCGAGGCCGCTTCCGCGATCTGCTCGAATAGGTTACTCATGGTCGTTCGGCGGTCGGGTTCGCGAAATGATCCGGGTACTCTATGAGCCTCTTCCGCTTCTGGCAGACTCCGCCGCGCCGGCGGCCGGCGAACCTCACCGCGGCCGCTTGGCTCCGGATGGCCCGGCATCCGAACGCCTACGCTCCGACCGCGGCCGAGGTGCTGACGCCACCGCCGATGGCGAACCTGCGGAGCGATCCCGCTCCGCATCTGCGCGCGGTGCTCGACGACCCGGAGGCCGATGCTCCGCGCCTCGCGTTCGCCGAAGCGATTGCCGCGACCGATCCCGCCCGCGCAGAGTTCATCCGCGCTCAGCTCTCCGGCGACTACGCCGCCGAAGCATTGCTCGCGCGGCACGGCGCGCGCTGGGCCGACGAGTTCGCACCGTGGGGCGCGCGAGACCTGATCTATCGGCGCGGATTCGTCGAGGGGATGTCGCTGACCGGACGGAGCTTCATCAGTTTGGGGATGCGGCTGTTCGAGTTGACACCGCTGCGGGATGTACGCTTGATCGCGGTGAACTTCCTGGTGGGCAAACTGGTGCGCTGTCCGCATTTGGCGGAGGTGAGACTGCTGGATCTGAGCGGGAACCGGATCGGCGATGCGGGCGCCGACCTGCTACTGAGCTGCGAATATCTGCGAGGATTGCGGGAACTCCGCTTGGCCGGCAACGACCTGAGCGCAGAAGTCGAAGCGCGCTGGCGGACGCGCTTCGTCGCATCGGGCTGACACGAAAGGTTCACACCAGTTCGAGCTTCGCCTCGCGGAAGCGGTAGCCGACCCCGCGGACGGTCTCGATCAGTTCGATCCCTTCGCCGAAACCCGACACGGCGCCGAGCTTCTTGCGCAGTGTCTTGATGTGGACGTCGATGGTGCGTTCGAGCACGATCTGCCCCTCGCCGATGGCCGAGTCCATGAGCTGGTGCCGGCTGAACGCCCGGCCCGGCTGGCGCACCATGCATTCGAGCAGACGAAACTCCGTCGGGGTGAGGTCGAGGCGCTTCGTGCCGAGCGTGACGCGGTGCCGGACCCGGTCGATCTTCACGCCCAGATGCTCGACCAAGTCGCTCGTGTCGCCCTGATCTTCGACGCGGCGGAGCAGCGCCTTCACGCGCTGGAGCAGGATCTTGTTGTTGAACGGCTTCGTGACGTAGTCGTCGGCGCCGCGGGCGAAGCCCTCGATCTGGTCCGACTCCTCCGACTTCGCCGTGATCATGATGATCGGGATGTCGCGGGTGCGCTCCCCCATCCGCAGTTCCTTGCAGATGGTCAAGCCGTCGATCCCGGGGAGCATCACGTCGAGCAGGAGCACGTCGGGGATCATCGCCTGCGCCTTGCGCAGCCCCTCCTGGCCGTCGTGGGCGACGAGCGTCTCGTAGCCCTCGCGCGAGAAGTACCAGCTCAGCGACTGCACGAGGCCGCGCTCGTCTTCGATGATCAGGATTCGTGGCTGGGCCATGTCTTTTCCAGTGCGGAATTCGGAGTGAAAACCATCGAATATCAGCAATTGCAGAATCGTGGGTTCAGCTTGCGGGTTTGGCTTTTTACACTCCGCACTCCGAACTCCGCATTCCGCACTTATCCGAAGCGGCCCGTGATGTAATCCTCGGTCTGCTTCTGACTCGGGCGCGTGAACATCTGCTCGGTCGTGCCCGATTCGATGAGCCGGCCCTCGAAGAAGAACGAGGTCGTATCCGAAACGCGGGCCGCCTGCTGCATGTTGTGCGTGACGATCACGATCGTGTACTGGGCCTTCAATTCGAAGATCAGATCTTCGATCTTCGAGGTCGATTTCGGATCGAGCGCGCTGGCCGGTTCGTCCATGAGAAGCACTTCGGGATCGGTGGCGAGGGCGCGGGCGATGCAGAGCCGCTGCTGCTGCCCGCCGGAGAGCGCGAGCGCCGACGCGTGCAATCGATCCTTCACTTCGTCCCAGAGCGCGGCCTGCTTCAAGCTCCGCTCCACCAAGTAGTCGAGCCGGGCGGCGTTCGCCCCGCCGGCGACGCGCGGTCCGAAGGCGACGTTTTCGTAGACCGATTTCGGGAACGGGTTCGACTTCTGGAACACCATGCCGACGCGCTGCCGGAGATCGACGGTGTTCACATTCCCCGCGCGGATGTCGTTCCCGTCGAGTTCGATCCGCCCCGTCATGCGGGCGCCGTCCACGAGGTCGTTCATCCGATTCACGAGCCGGAGCAGCGTCGATTTGCCGCAGCCGCTCGGCCCGATGAGCGCCGCGACGGAGCGCTCGGGAATTTTCAGGTCGATGTCGAAGAGGGCCTGCTTGCCGCCGTACCAGAAGTTGACACCCTGCACGGCGATCTTGAGCCGCTGCGCCGCGCCGTCAGCCTTTACCAAGCCGCCCGCCGTGGGGCCGGTCCGGATCCGCGAACTGATGATGTCCGAGAAGAGTCGAGACACGCGAACCCCCGGCACGGGATGGAGAGAGTCTACCGTTACGGTATGAGGGTTCCGTGTAGACTGCATGAAGGTCGGCACTTCCTTCACAATCTTTCCGCGATTCGGCCGCGGAACGACTCGGCCCGCCGTCCAATTCCGGCGGATCGCGTAAAATGCGGCTATCGACCGAGAGGCCCCCGGCGGCGGAACGAGCATGCATTCGCGGAAGTACCTGGCGCCGAACGTCATCGAATTGAACCTCGCGGCCGGCAAGCCGCTCGGGGTCAACATCTATCTCATCGACGGCGGCACCGAGTTCGTACTGCTCGACATCGGCCAAACCGAGACTCTGAACGAAGTCATCGACCTCGTCCGCGCGATGGACTTCCCGCTGTCGAAGTGCAAAATGATTTTGGCCACGCACGCCGATGCCGACCACGTCCAAGCACTCGCCGCAGCCCGCGATCGCTTGAAAACGAAGACCGCGGCGCACGCCCGCGCCGCCGTGGCCATCGAATCGGGCGATGTCATCGAGACCTTCGCGAGCATCTCGGCGCAGAACTTCAGCATCCCGATGCCGCGGTGCAAGATCGACGTCAAACTCAAAGAGGGCGATGTCGTGAAGGTTGGCAAACTCAAACTCGAAGTTTGGCACACGCCGGGGCACACCCCCGGCCAGCTCAGCTTCAAGCTCGGCAACTTGCTCTTCAGCGGCGACAATATTTACAAGGACGGCTGCGTCGGCGTCATCGATGCCCACCACGGTTCGAACATTCCGGACTTCATCGCGTCGCTCAAACGCATCCAAAAAGACGATTGCGACTTTTTGCTGCCGAGCCACGGGCCCGCCTTCCGCCGCGATCCGGTTCTGCTGCAGAAAGCCATCGATCGCCTGACCGAGTACCAGTTCCTCGCCGACTTCGGCACCTGCGCCGTCCGCTGGCCACTGCTCGAAGAGTGGGAGCGCGAAATCCTCGGCGGCGAGATGCCGGTGCTGGAGTGAGCGCACCCGGGCATCGGCGCGAATATCTCGAACTCGCGGAACTCGCGGGGGGGTTCATCCACGAGATCAAGAACCACATCAACACGCTGTCGCTGAACCTCCAGTTGCTCGCCGAGGATTTCGAGGAGGCGCAGACCCCGCTCGAACGCCGTGCGGCGGAGCGGGTGTCGAAGCTCACCGACGAATGCCGGCGGCTCGTCGATCTGTCGAACGACTTCCTGCGCTTCGCCCGGATCGACGATCTCGTGACCGCTCCGGTCCACCTCGACGAAGTGCTCGACCGCATGGTCGATTTCCTCGGGCCGACGGCGCGGGCGCAGAATGTCGAAGTGGACTGGCACGCCGCGCCCGACCTGCCGATGGTCGCGCTCGATGTGGAACTCTTCGAGAAAGTGCTGCTGAATCTGATGCTCAACGCCGAGGACGCCATGCCCGACGGCGGCACGCTGACGCTGCAAGCCCGCGCCGAGGGGCAAGAAGTCGTCCTCGATGTGATCGACACCGGCTGCGGCATGGAACCCGAATTGGCGGCGAAGGTGTTCGAGCCGTTCCTGACGACGAAGTCGAACGGGAACGGGCTGGGGCTGGCGACGGCGCGGAAGATCGTCGTCGCGCACGGCGGGAGCATCGCGGTGCAAAGCGAACCGGGTTGCGGGACGAAGTTCACGATCCGGCTGCCGGCGGTGGCGCCGTAGCGCTGTCCAACCACTCCGTCAAATCCCGAAGCCAAGGATGTCCTTTATCCTCAAACTCCAGCGTGTGGTGCGCTTCTGGATAGTCGATCACCCCGATGCTTTTCGCCCCGGTGAACTTTGCCAGCAGCTTCCGCGTCGCGGCGTTGTCCAGAATGCGATCCTGCCCCGCGAGCATGAGCAGAACGGGGCACGTCACTCTGCCGCATTCGCGACGCAGGAAGCGGTCGAAGCGAAAACTGTTGAAGAGGAATCGCGCCGTGGCTTCGCGTAATCCGAAGCGATCCTCGGCGATGAAGCGCTGCCACTCGGCAGATGCGGTGAAGAGGGTCGGTTCGTTCAGCGGGATCGGGAAGAGCTTCGTCGTCCGGAGCTTGCTGGCGAGCGCGATCCGCAGACGCGTCGAGAGCGGCGGTCGAATCGCCGGCTTCAATCCGGGGCAGAGCAGCGCGATGCCGGAGATGATCGTCGGGAATCGCGCCGCCAGCGCGACCGCGAGCTTGCCGCCCCACGAGATCCCGGCGATGAACAGCGGGAGTGCCGCCCGCGTCCTGCGCAGATCGAGAATGTATTCACCGCAGTCGTCGATGAGCCGGCGGAAGCTCGGGCAGTCCCCGCGCCGCGCGGTGTTCCAGCCCGACCCACGCCGATCCAAAAAATGGACTTCGTACCCGCGTTCCGCGAGTGCCCGGCAGCTCCGGCCGTACCACCCCGCATGGCTGCGGATGCCGTGGAGCATTACGATGCGGCCGCGCACTTCTCCCGTCGGCCGGTGGATGTGCGAGTAGAACGCATAGCCGTCCGAGACGCGGAAGAGGGAGGCGTCACCCACCGAAGAGCACCTCCCGGCGGACGGTTACCGCATCGAGGCGGACGGCGTCGATCTTCACCCCGAGTCCGCAGGCGACGAGGGCCGGCGCCCAGCCCCCTTTGCCGAAGGTGATGTCGCTCTGGGCGAGCGAATCCCAGACGAGGTGGCGGTCGAAAGAGCCTTCGAGGTTGCGGATGCCCGTCACGCTCGCCGCGAAGTGGCGTCCCGCGGCGCTGAGGATGGCCGTCTCACCGACTTGGCAGCCGAGCTGATAGCCCAAGCCATTCGCCTTCGCGAACTGCGCGAGCCGCAGCGTCGGGATGAAGCCGCCGCATTTGGACAGGCGCAGGTTGAAGAGGTCGCAAGTCTGCGCACCGAGGGCGCGCACGGCATCGACCATCGAGCAGAGCGATTCGTCGAGCATGATCGGGACATCCGTCTGCTGACGCACGGCTGTCAGTGAGCCGACCCGCCCGTGCTCAACGGGCTGCTCGACGCTCGTGATTCCGAAGGGCTCGAGCGCCCGGATGTGCTCCAGCACTTCGCCCGGCGCCCAGGCCTCATTGGCATCGACGCGGATTTCGCGGTTCGGCCCGAGCATCCGCCGCAGCACCTTCAGGCGCTTCGCGTCGTCGAGTCCGGGCATGCCGACCTTCACCTTGATCTGCCGGAAGCCCTGCCAGCGGTAGGCGAGAGCCATGAGTCGGGCCTTCCACCCCTTCGCCGTGAGGATGATGCCGCTGTACTGGATGCGCTCCTTCGGCTCGTAGACTTCCGGCGCCAGCATCTTGGCGACGTTCATGAGCGGTTCGCCGAACATCCGGCCGTGGGCGTCGAGCAGCGCGAGTTCGAGGGCGCAGCGGGCGGAGTTCCCCGCGCAGCCGCGGTCGTCGCCGGGAATCGCGTTCAGCCGAAATTTCTCGGCCTGTTCCACGGCTTCCGCAAAAGTGGCGCACGGGGTCAACAGCGCGGCGAGGTCGCTCTGCGCCAGCAGTGACATCGCACTGTCAATCGTTTCCCCCGTGACGTACTCGCGCGGCACTCCTTCGCCGTAACCCACGGAGCCGTCCGCGAGCTTGCAGATGACGACGAGGTTGTCGGTTTCGGTGCGGGTGTGCGAGGCGTGCTTGACGGACCGGCGCAGGCGGATGCGGACGTGCCGGACTTCGAGCGAAACGATCACTGTGCCGTACTCTGGGAGAAAGAGGGACACGGATGAAGCGAAGAGATGAAGAGGATCTGCGAGAAAGTCCTGTTCAGATCCTCTTCATCTCTTCGCTTCATCCGTGTCATCCGTGTCCGTTTTATGGCATCAGTCCGGAGTGAGCGACTGGTAACCGTCCCGGAGGAACCAGATGCCGAGGATCACGAGCAGCAGTGCGCTGGCGATGGGCAGATAGCGGAACCACGTCCGGCCCGCGAAGTACCGGCAGCCGGTGCGGTGGGCGTAGACGACGC
>JAYVTJ010000672.1:0-1646 GCA_043774415.1 Fimbriiglobus sp.
GCTGAAGATGCTCGACTTCGTACGCGTGGGATTGCCCGAAGCGTTCGCGGCGGGGCTGTACCTGCTCTTCCTGCTGCTCGAATCGACGCGCTTTCCGGAGCGCGTCCGGCGGGCGTACCCGGAGGAGCGCGCCGAGCGCATCCTCGACATCTTCGGCCGCATCAACGCGGCGATCATCAGCTACCTGAAGGCGAAGGTGAAGTCGAGCCTCATGCTCGCGCTGCCGGTGGGCGTGTTGCTGCTGGCGTTCGATGTGCCCTTCGCGCTGCTCTGGACGGTGCTGACGTTCGTCTGCAACTTCATCCCGTACATCGGCACGGTGGTGGCCTACGCCCTGCCGGTGGTCTTCGCGTTCGTCGAGTTCGACGCCGGGGCGCGGGCGATCGCGCTGGCCATCGTACTGCTGGCGTTTCACATCGTCTCGGCGACGCTGATCGAGCCGATGTGGATCGGCCGGGCCGTAGGGCTGAGCCCGCTCGTGATCCTCGCGGCGCTGTCGATGTGGGGGCTGCTCTGGGGATTGCCCGGCATGTTCCTCGCGGTGCCGCTGACGGTCGTGCTGAATATCGCCTTCGAGAACGTCGAGATCACCCGGCCGCTGGGTCGGATGCTAAGCGGGGAGTGAGGTCGGCCGGCGTGCGCCCGAGTTGCTGCCGCCGCGCCAGGGCGAGCGCTTGGGTGGTGATGGCGTACTTCGTCAGGAGGTTCGGCACTTCCCACGAGGCGACCCGCCGCGGGTTGCGGGCATTGCGCAGGAACTCGTCGAGCACGTCGGCGAAATGCTGCTCGTGGTCGGTGCGGAAGCGATCCGGAATGGAGATGGCGATCTCACCGCCGCGATCGACCGGCGCGACGCCGGGGTAGCGCATCTGCCATTCGCCGCAGTGCCGGCCGACGGCCTCGAGCAATTCCGCGCGGTCGCCGTCACCGGGGATCACCGCGAGTTCCGCCCGCACGCGTCCGTCTTGGCCGCGCCGAGTCTTCACTCGAATACTGGCGAGGCTGCCGCGTGCCACCGATTCGCGGAGGTCGCCCGGCCCTTGGCCCGCCGGGGCTTCGAAGTCCCAGTTCACCGTGAAGCGCACGTGCAGCCCGCGCAGGCTGTAGGTGGCGCTGCCGTTGCCCTGATAGAGCAGGAGGTCGCCGGCCGTGCCGTGCTCGGCCGCATTTGCGGGGTAGGCCGATTCCCCCGTGATGGCCCGATACTGCGCGCGGGTGAGCGGCGTCGGCCAGAGCCGCGCATCTTTTATTTCCAGATCGACCGAGTGATCGACGGCCTGATCGGGGAAGAGCAGCCAGATCGAGAGGTCGGCGAGGTGCGTGCCGACATCGACGAGGCCCGGTCCCGCTTCGTCGGGGTCGAACCACCACGTCGGCCGCCGCAGCGGGATACCGGAGATCGACTTGCTGAGGTAGTGCGTGGCGTCGAGCGTCAGCGCCGGTTCATCGACCGTGCCGGATTGGAATGTGCCGAAGACTTCGCGATCTTGGATCAGATCGCGCTGGAGCACGGTCGCGATGTCGTGCCGCTCGGTCATCATGTCGCAGGCGAGCACGTCGCGCAGATCGGCCTGCTGGAACACCTCGGCGAGTTTGTCGAAGCCTTCGGTGTCGATGACCCAAGGTTTGTCGGCGAGGACGTGGCA
>JAYVTJ010000673.1:0-3364 GCA_043774415.1 Fimbriiglobus sp.
CAGTGGGTCCTCGCCTTCGGCAGCCCGTTCGGGTTCAGCCAGACCGTCACGCACGGAATCATCTCGGCGCGCGACCGCGGGCAGATCAGCCTCGGGAACACCATCCGCATCAAAGAATTCTTGCAGACGGACGCGGCGATCAACCCCGGCAACAGCGGTGGTCCGCTCGTCGATATCTCGGGGCACGTCATCGGCATCAACACGGCGAACGCCTCGACGAACGGCTACAGCAGCGGCGTCGCGTTCAGCATTCCGATCAACCTCGTGAAGCGCATCGGCAAGCAGCTCCTCGATCAGGGCAGCGTCGCGCGCGGCTACATCGGCATGCAGATGTCGTCCGCGCTCGACCCGCACACGGCGCTCAAACTCGGGCTCACGCGACTGCGCGGGGCGCTCGTCGAATCGGTTCACAGCACCGGTCCGGCGTCGCGGGCCGGGCTGCAGAGCGGCGACGTGATCCTCAAGCTCGACGGCTTGGAGATCCGCGACGAGAACCACGTGATCAACCTCGTGGGGATGCTGCCGCCGAATCAGAAGGTGAAGCTGACGATCTGGCGGAACAAGCAGTCCTCGACCGCGGATTTGACCGTCGGAGAATGGCCCCGCGGGAAGTGAGTGACCAGACCCTTCAGTCCGGCGCGCCGGACAATCCCGCCGACGAAAATCGCCCCGGCGGAACCGGGGCGATGGGAGAGTTAACTTCGTGCGGATCGCGGTCGGCTCACTCGTCGACGGGCTTTTTCATCCGCATGACGACGAGGACGACGATCAGGACGACCGCCACGCCGCCGAGCGTCAGCAGCAGCCACAGGGGCAGTTCGAATTTGTCGAGGAAGTCGGCGAACAGTGCCAGTGCCATGAGTCGGATCCTTTCAACGGAGGACGGGGAAGAAGGTTCGATGCCCGTCGAACCGGGTATAAATCTCCCGTTCGATTTCCGCGTGTTCTACTTCCATCTCATTTCGGTTGCAAGGGCCGAACCCGAAAATACTCGGACTTTCATCCGGGCCGCCTGCGACCGCGAGCGCAGCCGATGCGATATTCTCCCGGAAAGCGCAGCGCGAAAGCGCGGATTGCCTTGTCCGGCCGGCCCCGGTGCGGATATATTGAAGGGTTTGCGGCCGCGAATCGCGGTGGCATCGGAGGCGGACTCGAAATGATCGATGGCAGAGCGCTGACGGACTCGGGCGAACTCCTCTTCTCGGACAGCGTCGGCAAAGATGCCTGCGGCATCGGCGGCATCGCGTCCAAAGACGGCGCGGCCTCTGGGGAAGTCGTCCGCCGCGCCCTGATGGCCCTCGTCGCGCTCGAACACCGCGGCGGCGTCTGCGGCAATTCCGGCGACGGCGCCGGCCTCACCTGCCAGATCCCGCAGCTCTTCCTCCGGGAAGAAGCGAAGCGCCTCAAATTCGCCGGGGCGAAGGATCTCAAAACCGAAACCCGACTCGGCGTCGGCTCGATCTTCTTCTTCGACGCCGACTCGGCCAAACTCGAATCGGCCCGCGCCGTCATCGCCAAGCACCTCGGGGGCGGGTCGCTGCAACTGCTCGGCTTCCGCCCCGTCCCCACGCGCCCCGACACTCTGCCGACCACGGCGAAGAACTCGCGGCCGCATTCCATCGAGCAGGTGCTCTTCCGCTACACGGGCGAAAGCGCCGCCGTCGAGAAGTGGCTCTTCCGGCAGCGCCTCGCGATCCAGCACGATCTGCGGGCGGGTGGCCTCGATTGCTACATCTCGTCGCTCTCCGTCCGGCTGCTCAGCTACAAGGGACTGCTCACGGGCCCGCAGTTCGTCGAATTCTTCCCCGACCTCGGCCAGCCCGAGTTCCAGAGCGGCATCGCGACCTTCCACCGCCGCTACAGCACGAACACCTTCCCGAATTGGAAGCTCGCGCAGCCATTCCGCTTCACCTGCCACAACGGCGAGATCAACACGATCCGCACGAATCGCAACGCCGTGAGCGCGTTCAGTCGGGGGTTGACGCCACAGCTGCCGGGGCAGGAATTGCTGACGCCGAAAATGAGCGACAGCGCCAGCCTCGACGAATGGCTGGAGTATCTCACGCTCGCCCAAGACTGGAGCATGCTCCGCGCGTTGCGGCTGTCGATCCCACCCGTCTGGGACACGGAGGAAGCCATCTGGGGCGCCGAGGCCTTCCAGCTCTTCACCTACTGCCGGCGGACCTACGGCAGCCTCTGCGCCTGGGACGGCCCGGCGGGGATTATCGGCACCGATGGCACCACGCTCGTCGCCCTCGTCGACCGCATGGGCCTGCGCCCTGTGCGCTGGTGTTCGGATAAGCGCGGCTGGCTCTACATCGGCTCCGAGTCCGGCGTCTTCGGCCTCGACAACACGACCATCGTCGCCAGCGGTCAGCTCCAGCCGGGGCAGATGATCGCGCTCGACACCAGCAGCGGTCAGCGCCTCGACAGCCACCAGATCATGGCCCGCGTCGTCGCCGAGAGCGCCGCCGAACTCGGCGATGTCCACGAGTTGAACAAGCGCCAGGCGATCATCACCGAGGGCTTCAACCTCACGTCGCAGGTGGAAGATGTCGTCGGCGCGCAGCTCGCCGAGCGGAGCTGGTCGCTCGAACAACTGCTCCAGGCGGCCGGGTGGGACTTCGATCGCGCCGTCTTCGTGAAGGACATGGGCAAGCTGAAAAAGGAGCCGCTCTCGAGCATGGGCTACGACCGCGTGCTCACGATCTTCAGCCAGTACCACCCGACACTGTTCAAGTATTGCCAGCAGACCTTCGCCGAAGTGACGAACCCGCCGATCGACCCGTACCGAGAAGGCGGGGCGATGTCGCTCGTGACCTACCTCGGCCGCTCGCCGCTCACGGCCGGCAACCCCCTCCCCGCCACGGGCGAGGACAACCTGCCAGTGCGCCAGCTCGAACTGCCGTCGCCCGTCGTCAACGATGCGATGATCGACGAACTCCAGCGCAACGAGCTGTTCGCGTTCGCCACCCTCGATGCGACCTTCCCCCTCTCGGGCGGCGCCGATTCGATGAAGGCGGCCCTCGAAAAACTGAAGAGCGATGCCGAGAAGGCCGTACATCACGGGCACCATGTCCTGTGCATTTCGGATCGCGAAGCCTGCAAGCGCGGCATCGATCCCCTGCCCTCGTTGCTGGCACTCGGCGCCGTACACACCTACCTGTGCAAGCAGGGGCTGCGCGACCGCTGCTCGCTGATCGTCCAAGCCGGCGACATTCAGGAGGGGCACGACATCGCCGTGCTCGTGGCCTTCGGAGCCGACGCGGTCCATCCGTACTTGATGCTGCGCCTCGTGAAAGATGGCATCACCTGGAAGCATCCCGAGACGAAGCAGGACATCACCCTGCCGCCGCGCGAAGCG
>JAYVTJ010000674.1:0-3195 GCA_043774415.1 Fimbriiglobus sp.
ATCCGTTCGTCTCGGCTTTCCGACGCTTCCGAACAGCGGAGTTCCGCGATGTGTCACTACCGAGTCTCTCGAGCATAACTCCTATAAAAGCGGGACGAGGGTGCAGTGGGAGCGAAAATGAGCGACAAGCCCCGTTGGTTCCAGACCGCGGCCATCGACTACCCGAATAGCCGGCCGCACATCGGCACGGCCTTCGAGAAAATCGGTGCGGACGTGCAGGCGCGCTACCGGCGCATGGAGGGGTACGACGTTCTCTTCCTCATGGGCAATGACGAGAACACGCTGAAGGTCGCGGACAAGGCCAAGGAACTCGGGCTCGAGCCGCAGGCCTACTGCGACGACATGGCCCGGCAGTTCCGCGAAGTCTGGGACGCGCTCGACATCTCGTACGACATCTTCGTGCAAACCAGTCACGAACGCCATAAGGCGTGCTGTCGGAAATTCATCCAAAAGGTGTACGACAACGGGCACATTTACAAGGGCAAGTTCGAAGGCTGGTTCTGCCCCGGCTGCGAAGAGTTCAAGAGCGACAAGCTGCACGCCGAGAACGCGGGACTGTGCCCGAATCACAAGCGACCCCTTTTGCGCCGCTCCGAACCTTGTTACTACTTCCGTCTTTCTTCGTTCCAAGATCGCATACTTGCATTCCTGAAAGACAACCCGGATTATGTCCGACCGGAAAGCCGGCTGAACGAGATGATCGGGTTCATCGAAGCCGAAGGTCTGAACGATCTCAACATTTCGCGCCACGGCAAAGAGTGGGGCATTCCGCTGCCGTTCGACGAAGAATTCACGACGTTCGTCTGGTTCGACGCGCTGCTGACGTACATCACCGGCATCGGCTACGGCGACGACGAGGAACTCTTCCGCAAGAACTGGCCGGCGGATGTCCACTTCATCGGCAAGGACATCACCCGCTTCCACAGCCACATCTGGCCCGCCATGCTGTGGGCGGCCGGCGAGGAAGCGCCGCGCCACGTCTTCGGCCACGGGTTCGTGAACAACGACGGCACGAAGATCGGCAAGTCGATGGGGAACGTCGTCGAGCCGCGCGAAATCATCGCGAAGAGCAGCGTCGATGCCTACCGGTACTTCTTCCTGCGCGAGTGTCCGTATCCGAGCGATGGGGATTACAGCGGCAAGCGCTACGAGGAAGTCTGCGACAGCGAACTCGCTAACAAGCTCGGCAACTTGCTCAGCCGTTGCATCACCGTCGGGGCCAAGAGCTTCGATGCGGTGCTGACGGGCACGGGCGGACGCCTGCCGGAAAAGGTGACGGAGGACTTCGACGCGGCCGCAGTGGTGGCCGAGGTGCGGAAGCACGTGGAGAACTGCGACTACAACATGGCGCTGATCGCCGTCATCCTGAAAGTGTGTACGCCGGCGAATCAGTATCTCGACACGAACGCGCCGTGGAAGTTGGTCAAGGGAACACCCGAGGACAAAGAGCGCGCGAAGGTCGCGATCTTCAATGTTGTCGAAACGCTCCGGATCGCTGCGATCCTCCTGAAACCGTTCATCCCGCGCTCGGCGGAGGCGATCTACACGAGCTTCAACTTCCCGAAGCCGTGGGCCGAGGTGACCTACGCCGACGCCTCGGAACTCACGGCGCAGCCGGATGACCTCCGCGTCACGGCGGCACTCGTCGATGGCAAGGTGAAGCCGCTCTTCCCGCGGATCGCGTGATCGGGACTTTCCGCGTCTGATACACTGGACTGGGGCCGACGACCGACCGGGGAGTGGCACGCGGATGGGCATTTACGACCGCGACTACTACCGCGAACCATCACCGCGCTGGGCGGCCGACCTCGGCAATTCCGGCACCGTCTGGATCATGGCGACGACCATCGTCCTCTTCTTCGCGCAGGCGTTCTCCCGGCCGCCCCTTGTATCGCCGCTCGTCGAATGGGGCGCGTTCCACTTCGGCAAAGTCGCCGAGGGGGAAGTCTGGCGGATCTTCACGGCGGGCCTGATCCCCGACGGCTGGCTGTTCGGGCTGATCCTCTCGATGATCCTGCTCTTCTGGGCCGGCAAAGAGCTGGAGCGCGTCTACGGCTCCCGGATGTTCGTCGCCTTCTACCTCCTCGCGGCGCTGGCGACGTCCCTCGGCAAGTTCGCCGTCGGCCTGGCCGGAATCGATGTCGATGTCCCTTCGATGGGCATCGGCGGCGCGATCTTCGCCGTGATGGTGCTGTTCGCCTGCCTGGAGCCGAAGCGGACCATCCTCGTGATGTTCGTGCTGCCGATGCCGATCGCGCTCCTCGTCGCCATCCTGCTCGCGGTCGCCGTGCTCTCGGCACTCAACGGGGGTACGAAAGTCCACGCGGTCGGCATCATCTCGGGCGCGGTCTTCGGGTTCGCATTCTTCAGAGTCGCGCCCGGTGTCCAGAAGTGGCTGCGGGCGAATCGGCCCGAAGGGCGCGCCCGCTCCCCGGTGCGATTGCACGTGAGTCCGGTGGAAGAGGACGAGCGCGAGCGACCGGCGACGGAGAGTGATCGGAATCGTCCGACGCCGCCGGCGATGCCCCGCGCCGCGCGGGTCGTGGACGAGCAGTTGGAAGCGAAGCTCGATCAGGTGCTGAGCAAAGTGGCGAAGCTGGGCCGGGCGAGCTTGACACCCGAAGAGCACGAAATCCTCCAGCGGGCCAGCGAAATCTACAAGAAGAAGCGATTCTGATCCGACGCACCGAGGTACGGCGATGGCCCTCTACAGTTTCGATTGCCCGGAGTGCGGTGAAGCGTTCGAGAAGGTTATCGTCCGAATGGTCGCCGAGCCGAAGGCCGATTGTCCGAGTTGCGGCAGCGCCTCGCCGAAGCGCGGCTTCGACCTCCCGGCGAAAACCGTCGGCCGCGAATTCGCCGCTTCGAAGGCCGCTTGCCCGCCGGGCAATGGCCCGTGCGGGACGTTCGGGTGCCGACGCGGAACCTGAATGCTGAGACGGGTGTCGCCGGGGCGATTCTGATAGCACTCATAGGATGGGAAGGAAGATTCTTGGGACGGAGTGACTTCGCTATGACCGACGAAAAGGCCGCGAAGGAATGCGCGGATCTGCTGCAGGCGCTCGGCGAGCCGAGCCGGCTCCGCATCATCGATTTCCTACGCTCCGGCTCGAAGAACGTCACCGAGATTTCCCGGCTGATGCGGGAAGAAATCGTCAACGTCTCGCACCACCTCAGTGTGCTCCGCGAAGCGGG
>JAYVTJ010000675.1:0-4319 GCA_043774415.1 Fimbriiglobus sp.
GTGGTGTTCCAAGTGCTCGACGCGGCCGAGATCGACTTCAACTTCAGACAACCGACACTGTTCCAAGGCCTCGAGGATCTTCCGGAAATCAGCACCGACCCGCTGACGGTGCGCGACAGTTACCTGAAGGCGTTCGCCGCGCACCAAGCCGAGATCGACACCGTCTGCCAAGGGCTGCAAATCGACGTGGTACGCGTCCGCACCGACGACGACATCGGCTTGGTACTGGCCCTCTATTTGCAAAAGCGCCAGAGAAAATAAGCGGAGAGTTACGCCACGGGTCGCAGCAACCGGCACGCGAAGCGACCGAGGCGGCGGAGCAAATAGTAGTTCAGGATACCGCTCGTCACTTTGGCCCCGGCCTTCGAAAACAACCGCGACGCCGTGAGTTCGTACAGTGGGCCACCGGTGGCCATGAGTTGGTTCAACTGCTCTTCGGTCAGCTTTTCCCATTCGTTCAACTGCCCCGCCAAGTACGAGTTGAAGAACACTCGCCCGAGCAACACCGCGGTGCCGGTGCGGCCGGCGCGCAGGTTGTAAATCCGGCAGAGGTCGGTGAGCATCGCGAAGCCGAAGAAGAGCGAGGCGGCACTGTCGATCATCGCGTTCGGCGAAGCGGCCGTGGCGATGCCCGAGCGCTTCGCCCAGTGCTTAACGCGCCCTTCGGCGACCGCGTCGAGCTGCGTCTGATAGCCCGTGCGGAAGCGTTCGAACCATTCCGGCGTGCTGCTGAACTTCGACGGATCGAGCAGTTCGGTCCGCACGCGGGCCATCTCCGCGAGGCCCGCTTCGGTGAACCCGACGGCGGCGAGTTGCTTGCGGTGCTTGTCGGTGTCCATCGGGAATTCGCGCAGGTACCGCGCGAGCAGTTCCCTGGCTTGGGCCGCCTTGGCGTGGGCGAGCCAGCGCAGCCGGGTGCGGCGGTGCAACTCTTCGAGGCCCGCGATGCGCAGTTGCCGGTTCAGCCGCAGCTTCACGTAGACGATGACGAGCCGGACCATTGCCGTCGCGACGGCGCCGCCGCAGAGGATCAACCCGGCGTAACCGAGGTACTGCACCCACTCCGGCTGCGTCGCCAAGTTCGCGAGGATGCTGAGCACTTGCGAGTAGAGAAAGAGTCCGAGTGCTCCGGCCGAGCCGAGGAGGAATGCGGCCGCAAGCGGATGGGCGAACCAGCCGAACCAGCGAAGGGCCGGGTCGGACGCCAGCAGTTCCTCGGCTTCCGCGAGGTCGCGCAAGGCCTGCTTTTCGTCGGCTTCGCGGAGCCGCTTGCGGTCGTCGTCGGTGAGCGGGGCGACGTGATCCGAGACCTGCGGGGGCCGGCCGAGGTCGGTCTCCCCTGCGCGGAGGAACAATTCCTCCTCCGGGAAGATCAGCTCGGCGGTGTGCGTCGGCGGCGTGTCGGGGCGGATGCCGATGGTCGGCACGCCGATACGGTCGTCGTCCCAGGATTCGCGGTTCACGTCTGCGTCCTCGGCTCGGGGAACGGAAAGCTATTCGATCCGGCCGGCCGGTCCTTTCGCTCTTCGAAGTACGGCATACCCATTTCGTAGAGCTTCAACCGTTCGATGTACTCGGTGCGGTCGTCCCCCGGGAGCAGCGCCACGACCTTCTCCTGCCATTCGACGGCCGTGGAGAAGCGGAGCATCGCGGCATTCGCCGCCGCGAGTGTGTCGAGATAGCCGGCCTGGGAATGGCCCGTCGCGGCGCCGACGCGGTTGGCCAGTTCCAGTGCCCGACTCGGGTCGCGCAGGGCGGTCGTCGTCGTGGCGAGGATCCACGCGAGCGAATTGGCGGCCGGCCAGTGGTCCGGGTCGATTGCGAGTGCGGCTTCGAAATTCGCGACGGCGCCGGGTTTGTCGCCGAGTTCGTAGTGACACTGGCCGAGCAGGTAGCGGTAACCCGCGCGCCGGGCATCGAGTTCGACCGCCCGCAGCGCATCGGGGAGTGCGCTCGCCGCGTCGCCCGATTTGTGATTGGCCGTGCCGCGGGCGAAGTAGCCCCGCGCGGCGCCGGGTTCGAGTTCGATGGCCCGCGTGAAATCGGCGACGGCGCGCTCGGGATCGAGCAGTTCGGCCGACGCATAGCCGCGCTGGAGGTGCGCCGCCGCATCGCCCGGTGACAGTGCGATGACAGTCCCGAAGTCGGCGATGGCATCCTCCCACCGCTTCTGTCGGGCGTAGACGAGACCGCGGTTGAAGAACCCTTCGGGTTCGTCCGGTTCGCCCGCAATCACGGCGGTCAAATCGGCGATCGATTCGGTGGCGAGACCCAGTTCCGCCGAGGCGATGGCGCGGTGGTTGAGCGCGACGCTGTTCTTCGGGTCGTCCCGCAGCACAGCGGAGTAGTCGTCGCGGGCGTTCTGCCACTTCTGCAGTTCGAAGTGGATCCGCGCCCGGTGCGGGTAGGCTTCGGACAGCTTCGGATTTACGCGCAGGGCCGTCGTGAGGTCTAGGAGCGCCGCCTCGTGCGCACCGAGATTTTCGTGCGCCAGCGCCCGTGCGAGGTAGACCCGGCTCTGGCGCGGGTTGATTTCGAGGGCCTTCGTGAAGTCTTCGAGGGCGAGCGCGGGGTTGCCGCACGCCGCGCGGCAGAGACCGCGCTGGAAAATGGCCCGGCCCGAATCCGGCACGAGCTTGAGCGCGGCATCGAAATCGGCGATGGCCTCGGCGTGCTTGTGCAGCTTCGTCAGCACCCCACCCCGGCCGATGTACGGGTCGGCATCCTCCGGCGTCAGCTTGATCGCTTCGGAGTAGTCGAACACCGCATCGACGTGTTCGCCGCGCTCGGCGTGCGTCGTCGCGCGGTTGTGCCATGCGGGCGCAAGTTCGGGGGCGCGGTCGATGGCCAGCGTGAAGTCTTCGAGGGCCGAATCCAACTGGGTGAGGGCGACGTGCGCATTGCCGCGGGCGAAGTACAAGCCCGCGTCGTCCGGCGCGAGGTCGATGGCCCCGGTGAAGGCTTCGACCGCGCGGCCGAACTCCCGGCGGCGGGCGTAGGCGTGCCCCCGGCGCAGGAGATCTTGGGCGCTCGCGGCCGGCATCAGCATGGTGCTATCCCCGCTCGGTCAGGGCGGAGTTGCCCCGGTAGGGTTTGTCGCTCTCGTACAGGTCGAGCCGGGTCCGGTAATCGTCCTCGTGGTCGGGGGCAAGGGCGATGGCCTTCTCCATCCACTTCACGGCGTCCTCGTAGTCGCCGAGTTCGGCGCAGGCCGCCGCGAGGGTGTCGAGGAACCCGGCCTCCTGCCACTCCGTGAGTTCGCACGCGCGGGTGGCGCACTCCTTGGCCCGCGTGCCGTTGCGCACGTCCGGGTCGGGGGCCGTGGCCCAAATCCACCCGAGCTGATTGAAGGTGCCCGCGCTCTTCGGGTTGCGCTTCAGCGCTTCGAGATGATCCTGAATCGCCCGGTTGTACTGCTGCTGCTGGTAGTGGATGCCGGCGCGGAGGTTGTAGGCGAGCAGGCTGCCGGGGTTGAGGCGGAGTGCTTCGTTGTAGTCGGCGAGCGCCCCCGCGATGTCGCCGGAGAACTTGCGCGCCATGCCGCGGATCTCGTAGGCCTTCGGCAGCGCCGGCAGCGCCCAGATGACCGCATCGCAATCGGCGAGCGCTTCGGGGAAGCGCTTCAGCCCGAGCCGCACCGTGGCCCGCGCCAGTTGGGCGAGGGTGCGGTCGGGGTCGAGCGCCAGCGTCTTCGAGAAGTCGGCCTCGGCGTCCTCCTCGAGGTCGAGCGCCCGGTGGATCATCCCGCGCGTCTGCCGGGCCGTCGCGCTCTCGGGGCTGCGGTCCACGGCCGCGTCGGCGTCGGCGAGCGCCGAATCGTAATCTTCGAGTTCGAGGTGGAGTTCCGCCCGCGACACGAGGTACTCGGCGAGGTTCGGCGGATCCTGCTCCATCGCCACGGCGAAATCGGCGAAGGCCTTCTGCGTCTCGCCGTTGGCGGCGTGGCACTCGCCGCGGAGTCCGTGCAGCGGCGCGAGGCCGGGGTCGAGATCCAGCGCCCGGTCGCAATCGGCGATGGCCGCGGTGAAGGAGCGCTGGCGGTAGAGCACGCGGGCGCGGTCGGCGTACAGCATCGGATCGTCGGAGCGCAGCCGGATGGCCTGATCGAGATCGTTGAGGGCGTCGAGGCGCTGGCCGAGTTCGAGGTAGGCGAGGGCGCGGAAGCGGTACCCGGCCGCGATGTTCGGCTTCAGCCGGATGGCCCGCGTGAAGCACTCGACGGCCTCGGGGAAATCGCCCGATTGCAGGCTTTTGTGCCCGCGATCGAACAGCGATTGGGCGTCGGCGGTGGTGCGGTCGTTGGCCATCGTTCGTCGGGG
>JAYVTJ010000676.1:0-4458 GCA_043774415.1 Fimbriiglobus sp.
TCGATGCGCTCGGGCATCTGGGGCGAACTCCTCAGCACGGCCGCGCGGAACCGGGGCTGCGTCGGGGTCATCGCCGACGGGGCCGTCCGCGATCTCGCACGCATGAAACTGATGGGCTTCTCGGTCTTCGCCCGCGCTTCCATCCTCTACGACAGCCGGGATCGCCAGCGCGTGATCGACTTCGATGTGCCGGTGGAAATCGATGGCGTGGGCTTTGCGCCGGGGGATCTGGTCGTCGCCGACGACGACGGAATCGTCGTGGTGCCGCGGCGGATCGAAGCGGCCGTGATTCGGCGGGCGTGGGAGAAGGTCGGCGCCGAGAACGAGGTTCGCGACGCCATCTCCGCCGGAATGCTCGCGGCCGAGGCGTTCCGCACATTCGGCGTCTTATGATGTTCGATGAGTGCTACAATCTGCGCTGATCTCGCTCGCCCTGCGCGCTTCGCATCTCCTTCCCGAGACCCGGCATGGCCGCTTGCCGCATCGCCCTCGTCGTCCTGGTGCTCGCGGTCGTTTCGTCGCGCGGCGCCGATGCGCCGCTGACGTTCGAGAAGGATGTCCGGCCGATCTTCAAGCAGCACTGTTTCCTCTGCCACGGGGAAGAGCCGAAGCCGAAGGGCGACCTCGATCTCCGCACCGTGAAAATGATGCTGAAGGGGGGCATCGAGGGGGCGGAACTCGTTCCCGGCAAACCGGCCGAGAGCCGATTGTGGAAGCGCGTCGAAGCCGATGAGATGCCCGAAGGGCACAAGAAGGTCTCCCCGGCTCAGAAGGCCATCTTGAAGAAGTGGATCGAGCAGGGCGCGAAGACCGCTCGGCCCGAACCGGACAACCCGAACGACGCCAAGTTCACCGACGAGGAACTCCGCCACTGGGCCTGGCAACCGGTCGCGAAGGTCGCGGTGCCCGACACCAAGTTCGCGGTCGAACATCCCATCGACAAGTTCCTCGCGGTGAAGCTCGCCGAGAAGGGGATCGCGAAATTCTCCGCCGAAGCGGATCGGCGGACGCTCGTCCGTCGCGCGAGTTTCGACCTCACCGGTCTGCCGCCGACGCCGAAGGAAGTGGACGACTTCCTCGGTGACACTTCGGCAAACGCTTACGACAAGCTGCTCGACCGATTGCTGGCGACCCCGCAGTACGGCGAGCGCTGGGGCCGGCACTGGCTCGATGTCGCCGGGTACGCCGAGACCGATGGCAACCCCGGGCACGACATCGACCGACCGCACGCCTGGCGCTACCGCGATTACGTCGTCCGCAGCTTCAACGCCGACAAACCCTACAGTCAATTCCTGCGCGAGCAGCTCGCCGGCGACGGACTCGCGGCTGAACCGTACAAGTTCGACGACCCCGAGACACTCGACCGCCTCGCGGCCACCGGTTTCCTGCGCATGGCCCCCGATACGACGCAGACGACGGATACGATCATCGAGCGCAACCGTGCGACCGCCGATAGCTTTCGCGTGGCGACGACCGCGTTCCTCGGGCTGACCGTCGGCTGCGCCCAGTGTCACGACCACAAGTACGATCCCATCTCGGCCGAGGATTACTACCGGCTCCGGGCCGTGTTCGATCCGGCATTCGATCTCGCCGCGTGGAAGAAGCCGAGCGACCGGCTGGTGGATGTGACACCGAAGGCGGTGCTCGAGCGGATCGCCGTCGTCGAGAAGCAGGTGAAGGCGAAAGACGATGCGCTGAACGCGGAAAAAGATGCGGCCGCCAAGGTCGTGTTCGATCGCGAAGTCGGCCGAG
The DNA here is from genome assembly GCA_043774415.1 of Fimbriiglobus sp. Lineage (GTDB taxonomy): Bacteria > Planctomycetota > Planctomycetia > Gemmatales > Gemmataceae > JALHQU01. The sequence continues at coordinate 1,753 of JAYVTJ010000676.1, forward strand.
TGTCGGAGGTGGACCGCGAGGCCGCGATCGAGGCCGTGACCGCGGTCGAGGCGAAGCGGACTCCGGATCAAGTGGCGCTGCTCAAGAAGTATCCGAACGTGAAGCCGACGGGCTTCATCCGCGGGTTCTTCGTCGAGTACGACAAGAAGCTGCACGCGAAGTTCAAGGCGGACGAAGCCGAGATCGCCAAGCTCCGCGAGGGGATTCCGCCGAAGCACTACCTCATGATCGCGTCCGATTCGCCCGCGGCGCCGCTCAGCAAGATCCATTTCCGCGGCGACCCCGAGCAGCCGACGAAGGCGGTGACGGCGGGGGAACTGAGCGTGCTCAGCCGCACGAAGTCGGTGACGGTTCCGGCATCGGGTCGCCGGCTCATCTATGCCGAGTGGCTGACATCCGGCGAGCATCCGCTGACGGCGCGGGTGATGGTCAACCGCATCTGGATGCACCACTTCGGCAAGGGGATCGTCGGTACGCCGAGCGACTTCGGCTTGAACGGCGACCGCCCCACTCACCCGGTACTGCTGGACTGGCTCGCGGCCGAGTTCGTCGCCAGAGGCTGGAAAATCAAGGCGCTGCACAAACTGCTGATGACCTCCGCCGCGTACAAGCAGGCCGCGAAGCGGACGCCGGAACTCGACAAGCTCGACCCGGACAACCGCCTGCTCGGCCGGATGAACCTGCGCCGCCTCGATGCCGAATCGGTACGGGATGCCGTGCTCGCGGCGAGCGGGAAGCTGAAGCTCGATGTCGGCGGGCCGTCGATCCCGGTCGCGGAAGACGGCGAAGGGAAGGTCGTCTTCGGCAAGCGCAAGATGAACGAGGGCCTCTATGCGGGAATCGAAAGTATCGGCGACGCGGCCAACCGCCGCAGCGTCTACGTCCAGAGTCGGCGGGCTCTTCCGTTGGCCATGCTCGAAGCCTTCGACTTGCCGGTGATGACGCCGAACTGCGATGCCCGCCGGAGTTCCACCGTCGCCCCGCAATCGCTCTTTCTCCTCAACGACGAGTTCGTCGTGAAGCAGGCCGAAGAGATGGCGGCGCGGCTCGTCCGCGAATCGCCCGACGCCGATGCCCGCATCAAACTGGCGCACCGGCTGCTCTTCGCCGCCGAGCCGACCAGCGGTGAATTGAAGACCTGCCGGACGTTCTTCGAAACCCAAGCGAAAGTCTTCCGCACTGCCGGCGACAAGACTCCGGAAGCCAAGGCGCTCGCCAGTCTCTGCCAGACGCTGCTGTGCAGCAACCGTTTCCTGTACGTCGATTGAATTCGGAGGCATCCCGTGAATCCGCTCTGCTCGCGCCGGCACTTCGCCTTCTCCAGCGCCTTCGGCCTCGGCTCCCTCGGTCTCGCCGATCTCCTCGGCCGCGATGGCCTGCTCGCCGCGCCTCCGCCGAAGCCGCTGCTCGACGCGGAGGCCTTCGACCTGCTGCCGAAGAAGCCGCCCGCGCCGGCGAAAGCGAAGGCGATGATCTCGATCTTCCTCATCGGCGGGCCGTGCCAGATTTCGCTCTTCGACTACAAGCCGAAGCTGAAGGAACTCGATGGCAAAGACTTCCCCGGCGAGGTGCAGTACGACAACCCGGCCCAGGCCAGCCGCAAGGTGATGGGGCCGCCGTGGAAGTTCAAGAAGTACGGCAAGTGCGGCACGGAGATGGCCGAGATCATCCCGCACATCGGCGGGATCGCCGACGACATCTGCCTGATCCGCAGCATGTACACGGGCGTGAACAATCACCTGCCCAGCATGTATGCGCTGAATTGCGGCAAGGGCGTCGGCGGCCGCGCGAGCCTCGGCAGTTGGCTCACGTACGGCCTCGGCAGCGAGTCGCAGGAGCTGCCCGCGTTCGTCGCGATGACCGACCCGCGCGGCCTGCCGCTCATCGGCGGCGAGAACTGGGCCAACGGTCCGCTGCCGAGCTTGTATCAGGGCACCGTCGCCCGGCCGCGCGAACCGCGCATCCTCAATTTGGACCCGCCCGATTTCCTGAAGGGGGAACCGCAGAAGGCCCAGCTCGACTTGCTCCGCGAGCTGAACCGGGAACACGCCGTCGAACGGCCCGGCGAGTCCGACTTGAGCGCGCGCATGGCGAGTTACGAACTCGCCGCGAAGATGCAGCTCGCCGCGAAGGAGGCCTTCGACATCACAAAGGAAACGAAGGAGACGCTCGAACTCTACGGCGTCGATGACCCTAAGACGAAGGACTACGCCACCCGCTGCCTCATCGCGCGTCGGCTCATCGAGCGGGGCGTGCGCTACGTGCAGCTCTGGAACAACGGCCAGACGTGGGACCACCACGACAGCATCATCTCGGCGCTGCCCGAGCGCTGCCGGGAAGTGGACAAACCCTCGGCCGCGCTCGTCACCGATTTGAAGCGGCGCGGGCTGCTCGATTCCACGGTCGTGCACTGGGGCGGAGAAATGGGCCGGCTGCCCGTCATCCAGCATGTGCCGGGCACACCGATCGAGAAGGTCGGCCGCGATCACAACACCTACGGCTTCAGCATGTGGATCGCCGGCGGCGGCTTCAAAGGCGGCACAACCTACGGCGAGACCGATGAGTTCAGCCACAAAGCCGTGAAGGACATCGTGACGCACCAGGACTGGCTGACGACGCTGCTGCATCAGTTCGGGCTGGACGAGTCGAAGCTGATTTTTAAGAAAGGTTCGCGCGAGCTGACGCTGCTCGACGGGGCGAAAGGGA
>JAYVTJ010000677.1:0-13687 GCA_043774415.1 Fimbriiglobus sp.
TCCCACAGTTCCGCTTCTCGGTAGCACCGGGCGCAGGTCGAACTGCGGTTGTGATGGGAGTAGGTGCAGGAGCATTCGCCGCACTGCACGCGGCAAAACGCCGCCCTTTCCGACTGCCCGTTTTCGTCCCACCAGTCAGCCAGCACGAGCCTCGGCAGGTCGTCCCCCGGCGAAGTGAGTACGGCCGCGAGAAGGTATCTGTATTCGATCAATTCTGATCCTCCCCGATGAACCGGTTGATCCACGCCCGCAGTTCGCGGAGTTGCGGCACGGTGAGGTTGACGCCCGTGCCTCCGTCGTCGTCCTCGGCCCATGCCAGCGCCATCCGATCGCCTAAGCCGAAGACCTCTTTGAGTTTCAGATGAAAACCGTCCTCGTCGGTCAGAATCAACGGTTCTGCTTTCATTTGGTAGCCTCCTTATTTTCCAGTTCCCCGTAGTGCAGGCACATCGCCGCCCGGTCGAGTTCCCGCCAAGACGCCGCATCCGACGGGTCGGCCATGAATACGGCTAACAGCCGCTCCACTTCCGGCTTCCAGTCGGTTGCCCGGATGCGGAGGTGTTCCGCCCGGTTCGCGTCCTGCTTGTCCTGATGCGCCCAGTACTGTTCCATCGTAAGGGTCACTGATTCACCCTCACGGCCGCGGCGACGGAGGCGAAGGCCAGCAGCAGGCACCCGGCGGACAGGCCCGCGACGATGCCGAGCTTCCGCTTGTCGCGGCGGGGCGCGGCCGGTTCGACCGTCGCCGGGTCGATCTTGGCGAGTTCGGCCGCGAGCGCCCCGGCTTGGATCAGCGAGACGACGGCGACGGCGCCGAGGGCGAGCGTATCGAGGAGCAGAATGCAGGTGGTCATGGAGTCCTTTTCGTGTCTCGAAGAAAGGCGGAGCCGGTCTTCCCGACTCCGCATCGGGCCGGTCCTCAGAAGTCGTAGACCGGCCGCTGCCGCGATTCCTCGACCAGCCGCGCCATCGAGCAGATCACATCCGCCGTGGTCTTGTGCCCTTGCATCGCGTGTGGGGACATCGCGTACTCCATGGCTTCGCTCGCGAGTTTTTCGCCGATCGTCGGCTTGCGTTCCAGCCACTTGCTCACCACGAATGCGATCGCGGCCGGGGTCTCCATACCGGGCAGGTGCTTGTGTGCGAACCAGAGATTCAAGGCGATGATCCGCAGGTTGGTCGGGAGCAGCAGGATCGGATCTTGGGTCGGGTCGATAAACTCTTCGTGAACCATCATCGGTCGTCTCCTTGGGGTTCGCTGGCGAATTACCAGTGTGCGTCGGGCGTTCGATTTTCGAATCGCGTGTGGGGTCGGCTGTAGTTGAGCGTCACTTCTCCCTGCGGGCCATTCCTCTGCTTGTCGATGCAGACGATGACGCGCTGGTGATCGTCGTCCTCCTCGGCATCCTGCGGCCAGAGCAGAAGGATCGTGTCTGCATCCTGCTCGATGTTCCCGGAGTCGCGGAGGTCGCTTTTGAGCGGCCGGCCGCCCTCGCGGTTTTCGCACTCGCGATTGAGCTGCGAGAGGTAGAGGATCGGAACTCCGAGTTGCCGCGCGAGGATTTTCAACTCCCGCGTCGTGTTGCCGATTTTGAGGTACTGCTGCTCTTTCCCCCGGCCGTGGTCGATCAGTTGCAGATAGTCGATGGCGATGAACCCGACGCCATGGCGGGCGACGGCCCGTCGGGAAATGGCGGCGATACTTTCGACGGTCTGGCGGGCCGAATCGTCGAAGTAGAGCGGAGCGGCGGTTTTGCGGTCGTGCGTTTCGAGCAGCTTCTTGATCGTGCCCGTGTCGATCGTCCGTCCGGGTTGAATGTGCCGGAGCGGGACGCCCGACTCCATGGAGAACGCCCGCCGCGCCAAGGCGGAGGCCCGCATTTCCAGCGCGAAGAAGAGGGCCGGCGTCCCGGTTTTCGCGGCGTTGAGGGCGAAGGACAACGCGAGGGAAGACTTGCCGACTCCCGGCCGCGCCCCGCACACGATCACATCGCCGGTCTTCCATCCGTCGAGCAACTTCTGGTCGAGTTCGAGGAACCCGGTCGGGATCGGCGGCTTCTCGCTCGAAAGGTCTTGGTTGTCGATCTCGTCGAGGATTTGCTTCTGCGCGTCGTGCAGCGTCACGAGCGAATGCGTCTTCGATTTCGATTCGGCGATCTTGAAAATGTCGTTCTCGAAGTGCGCGATGACATCCCGAACCGGCATCACGCTTTCGACGATGTAGCTCCGGATCTCGTCGAGCAGGCGAAGCGCCCGCCGCGCCATGGCTTTCTCGTGGACCTTTTCGATGTGGTCGGCGAAGTCGGCCGCGTCCAATGCGGCGGCGACGGCTTCGGTGAAGTATGCGCCCGTGCGGTTGTCTTCCCAGGTTTTGGCCGTTCGCATCTCGGCTTCGAATTCGTCCCGTCCAGCGTGGATCGTCTTGCGGCGGGCGAGAGCCATGGCCCGGAAGATCGTCAGGTTGCGGTAGTCGAAGAAGTGCTCCTCTTCGAATTGATCGAACGTGTCCTGCGACCGCTCGCCCGGAATCAGGATGGCGCCCAAGGCGATCTTCTCCGACGCCGGGTTCTGAGGTCGCAGTTTCATTTCGGCTTCAGGCTGCATGGAGTTCCTCGGTCGGTTCGGGGTTGTCGCGGAGTAACTTCGCGTAAATGCGGCCGTTGGCCCGAAGGTCATCGGCATAGCCTCGGGCATAGCGCAGAAGCCCCAACAGTTCTCTCACATCTCCCGTTGTCCGCCCGGCGATCTGACCCGCGATGATTTCGGGCGTCGGCACTTCCCCGCGGGCGAGTACGGCGACGACGGCGAGCCAGGCGGAGTAGAGCAGCGGCTGGTGGAAGTCTTCGGGCCGGACTTCGTTCGGCAGTTCCCTCCGGGCTTTGTCGAGCGCGTTGGCGTCGTGGGTGAACTCGGGCCGCTCGCGGAGCATCGATCCGACGAGCCAGAGTTCCGCCTGCGGCCGCGTGATCGTGAGTTTCAAAGCGTTGCTCCGGTGCTGAGCACAGGCATCGGATCGTCGCGGTCTTGGTGAGGCCTTTTCACCACCGGAGCGGTGGCTTTTGCTCGAATCCGGCCGATGTAGTTCAAGACCTCGTTGGGCGTCGGCCGGAGGGTCTTGTTCCGCTTGGCCCAATCGCAGAGTTCCCAATACCGCCGGCTGAACTCGCGGACGTCCTCGGGGGTGAAGGGCGGGTCTTGCTGCGAAAGCTCCGCAGTGACTTTTCCGACGAGCCCGCCGGTCGTAACTCCGGTGACCTCGGCGATGGCGTCGTACATCGGGTTCCGGGGCCGCGGGACTTTTGGCTTCGGCTCCCGATTCGCCCTGGCTTGTCGCTTTTTGGGAGCGGGTTCGGCGTCCGGAGCAGGATCCGGCGGAGGGGTCAAGTTTCCGAAGTCGATGGTTTTCTCATTCGCCGGATCTCCCTCCCCCGGCGGAGCCGTTCCCCCCGCAGGGGGGTTAGGGGGTTCTTTAATCGAATTCGATCCCGAACCCGAACCCGAACCCGAATACGGTACATCTGAAAGCACTTGCTTTCCGTTGCTTTCATCTGCTTTCACCTGCGCGCAGATGCTTTCAGGTGGCGGCGTCTGTCCGATCCCGTCTGGCGGCGGTGGGAATTTGGACTTCTCGGCTCGTGGTGTCCCCAGCTTGTGGAACAGGATGTACGGCTTGCCGGCAGCGGAGTAGAGAGCGATCAGCCCGGCAGTCTCGCACTCGGCGATCCAACGGGGAATGTCGGCCTCTCTCACTTTGTCGATTTGCAAGGGGTACAACCGGCTCCGGAGCAGGTTCGGCCGGCCGTCGTACCGGCCGAAGTCATCCACCACCGACATAAGCCGGCGGTAGAAAATCTCCGCTTGGAACGTCAGCGAGCACACGGCTTCACTGTCCAGAATCCCATCGCGTAGCAGTCGCACCGGCATTAGGCGTGCCCTCCTCTGGCGTGCTTCAAGAGTTCTCGGCGCCGTCAAGGAACCGCTTGGGGATCGTCACCGAGTACGAGCCTCCGGCTCCCCGCGCCGCGGGCGGGGTGTAGAACAGCCAACCGTCGGCAATGGTCCTTTCGCGGATACTCACGAGGCTTTGCGGGCGGGGTATGCCGATGATGGGAAGCAGCTCGGCATCGGTGAACACCGCAGGCCACCACCCACTCACACTCAAGCTCTGCTCATGTGCGACGAATGCGAGAAGCAAGCACGCTGGAGCGCCAATTTCGTTCGCGATGCAGTAGGTCTTCAGCACCCGAAACAATCGATCTGCAAAACTTGGCATCTGCGGCCTCCTTGTGGGTGTGGGTTAAACCGTCACTTCGCTCAGGCAGGGCGTCGCATCAAGTCTCGTTCTCGCCAGCTCCGCGTACTCCGGGGACAGTTCGCAACCATCGGCGATTCGCCCCTCGGCGGCGGCCGCGGCGAGTGTCGTCCCGCTGCCGGCGAACGGGTCGAGGACCTTGTCGCCGGGGTTCGAACAGGCCCGGACGATGCGCCGGAGGATGGCTTCCGGCATCTGGCAGGGATGGCCCGTCCGCTCTTTGAACGTGCCGCAGATGCGGGGGACGGTCCACACATCCGACGGCACCCGGCCCCGCGGATCGGCCCGCTTGTCGCCGGAGCGCTGCCGCTCCGATTCGATGCGGATGTCGTCGCCGTTCCATGTCCACGAGTCGCCTTTGGTGAAGTACAGCAGGTGCGTTTTGGAGCGGCCGAACTTCGATTTCAGGTGTTCGCCGAAGGTGTAGTGCCAGATGCACCAGTTCCTCAGCTTGAACCCCAGGATCTTCGCGTACACGCACAGCTCGGCGGCGTTCTCGTCGGAGATGGCGAGCCAGAAGGTCCCCGTCGGATCGAGCGCGCGGTGAACCTCGCCCATCCAGACTTCGCACCAGTCGAGGTAGTCGGCTTTCGTCCGCCGGTCGTCGTAGCGGTCGTACCCGTAGCCGATGTTGAACGGCGGGTCGGCGAAGGCCAGTTGAACCGATCCGGACGGCTTGGCTTTCAGCCAGGGGATGCAATCCCCGGTGTGCAGCGTCCACTTCGCGTCGCAGGCTCCTTCCTTCACTTCGATTCCTCCAGTTTCGCGATGAGTTCGAGCAGAACGTCCGCATGGCACGCGGACGCTTCAAGCGGACACCAGCAAGCCAAATGCTTCCCCCGCAGCTCCGGCAACCGGGCCAGCAGCTTCGCCCGTCGGCCCGGCTCCATCCGCTCGTAGCCGGGCGCTCCCTCCAACCACTCGCGGAACATCTGCACGACGCTGGGCGCCGGGTCGATGCCCTCGGGTATGCCGTTGGGGAACGGGTCGCCCGCGGTGAAGGGATTCCCGAACGGCCCTGGGCGGGACACGCTCCGGGCGTCGGCGGGCAGGCGAAAGCCTCGGGCCCGGCTGAGGCGGATGCGGGTCGGGGTCACTTCTTCTCCTCATCGAACAGTGTCGGGTCTACCTTCCGCGCCGGTTCGGGCTTCGGCGGGGGCTTGCGGTCGAGCTTCGGAGCGTGTCCAAAAAAGCTGCAAACATTGCAATTCCGGCATCCGCACGGATTCTGCGACCACTCGCCCGGCTGCACTTCGCGGTAATGGCTCGTGTCGGTCACGATTCCTCCCTGAGCCGGATCACGAGAGTCGGCTTCCCGGTGGGCTTCACTTCGCCCTTCGCGTCGGGCTTGCGGGGATAGAGCACGTCGAACCCGGTGACGACCACTTCCCGGCCGTCGAGCAGGAATGTGACCTCGGAACAGGGCAGGGCTTTGTTCGTGATGGCGCGGAGTGAGCCTGCGGTCATGGGCGATTCCGTTCCAGCGTTGTGCGGAGTTCGTCCCACATAGCGGGGCGCCAGAAGTGGAACTCTTGGCCCGCGAGCCTGAGCGATTCCGACCATTCCAGTTGCTCCTTGGTGGGCTTGTTTTTGCCGCACTTGAGTTCAGCGAATATGAGCCGGCCGCGTCCGACGAGAACCAAATCGGGGAACCCCTTCGCATCGCCGGCGACGGCCGTTCTCCATTGCCCGGCGGCGTTCATCGCGGGGCGAAAATGAGCCGTCCGGTATCCGAGCAAGCGCGCGAGGTCGATCACCATCCGCGTGAATTGGGCTTCGGTGGGGTCGGCGATTCCTTTCACGCCGATTCCTCGTCGGAATCGTCCGCGGCACCGCGATTCGCGAGGACTTGCAGGAACTGGCAGAACCCGGCCCCGACGACCTTCGCCAGTTCCTCATCCGGCAGCTCGCTCGGCGTCGAGACGATGAGGGTGGGCATGTCGGCGCCGTCCGGCGACGGCGCCATCGTCAGCATCACGATCTGCTTCGCCGTGGCGCCCGAATCGATCAGCGCTCGGATCATCGCCCGGAGCCGCTTGCATTCGGCCGCGTCGTCGTGCATCGGGTTCGGCCCCTTCATTTCGAACAGCAGCTCCGGCTTATCGCTCATTACTCGGCCCTCGGGTATCGTTCGGAGAAGGCCCGGCCTTGCGACCGGGCGGAAGGACTTGAAACTCAAGCGGCCGCGCGGAGTTCGGTCTTCGCCAACCACTGCTGCATCTTCGGGAGCACCCGCGCCCACGCGGATCCGAGTCGCTCCGACAGGAACGCTTGGTAGAGCAGGTCGAGGGTTTCAATCAGTTCGCGGAGATCGGACGCCCGATGCTCCAACTTCGCGCGGGCTTGGGTCACGTCGTCCGGCGGCTTCGGCAGCTTCCCGCCGCTGATCCCCAGCGTCTCGGCATGGAAGAGGACTTCGTACTGCTGCGAGTGCCGCACGAGCGTCAGCCCGACTTTGCGCGGGAGCTTCCCCGATTGCACGGCTCGTTTCGCCTCGGGGAGTCGCGTCGGCCCCTCATGGCTGAAGGCATCGGCGCCCGTTTCTCCGCGCGGGCATTCGAGTGTTAGCTTGCGGGCCAGCATGAAGGTGATGTCGGAATCGTCGGCGGCCTTCACCGTGTCCGAGATCGTGTCTTCGGTGTACCAGAGCCACAGCAGGAACTCGTTGCCGAGAAAATCCCGGCTCGTGTCGTCGGCAATCCAGGCGACATCTTCGGCCGCACCGGGCACGAACGCGGAGGAAGCGGAGTCATCTACGCTGCCGGCCATCTTGTTCAAGCTGGCGAGTTGGAAAGCCCGGTTCCCCGCCGTGATGGGATCGAGGCCGTATCCGAACGTCTGCTGGAACAGGCTCACGAGGCGATCCACGTTCGTCAGAGAGGTCGCCCCGAAGAGCACTTCGTTCGTCACGGCGTCCCACAGCACGGGAATCGTCTTCCGCTTGCGGAACCGACCGTCCTTCGCTTCGGTTTCGAGGCGATCGCGGGCCGCTTCCTTCGCTTCGCGCTTCTGCTTCGCGGTCGGTTGGCCCGTCGGGTTGAGCGATGCGAGCGACTTCAAGTCGGTTTCGTAGTACGCCTTCATCAAGTCGGCCGGGAGCTTGTCGGCGTCCACCCGCAGATCGAAGCTGAGCAAATCGTTGACGATGTTTTTCGCGGGGTTGAAGTCCACATCGAGGACGTGCCCGCTCGCCGTCCAGCCGACATCGATGCCGTCGGCCGAGGCGATCCGCTGGCGTCCAGCTTGGAGGTCTTCGAGCCGCGAAAGGTGCTCTTCGGTGAACAGTCGCGGGTTCGGCCCATCGACCTTGAACCGGAGGTAGGTGACGTTGCCAGCGAGGAATGACATTGATGCCTTTCAAAGTTCAGAGTGAGAGGGAAGCCCGGCCGGAGCCGGGCGGATTGCGTTGCTCAGCCGGCCGACTTGATCGCGTCGCCCATCGCTTTCAAGAGCCGGTCGAACTCTTTGCCGCGGGCGGATTCGAGGTCTTCGACCGTGGCGCCGATCTCGCCGAGGAGCCAGCTCGCTTGGCCCCCGCCGGCCGCGAATGCGTCGAGCGCTTCCGTGAGCTTGTTCGTCTTGGGCTTGGCTTCGGCGGGCTTTTCGACCTTTGCAACGACTGGCGGCGATTCCGCTTCGATGACTTCCCCGCCCGCGGTGACTTGCTCGATGGAGAGGCCGGGCCGCGCCGTGAGAGCCGCTTGGACGTCCACGATCTCTTCCGTCGTTTGGTAGCCGAGCATCACTTGGGGGCAGTAGGTGCGGACGAGGAACGTGGCCGAGCGGTAGATGAGCATCTGGTCGGGCATCGACTTGTACTTGGAGTTCGCGGCCCAGCCCTCGGCGATTGCCATCTCCATCCCGACCGTCGCTTCGACGACTTCGCCGGTGTCGGCGAGCGTCGCGTAGGCCGTGCAGGATCGCGTGTTTCCGGCGCCGGCGTGCTTGAACCGCAGCACGCCCTTGAAGATCCCGGAGGCGTTCGCCTTCGCGATCATGTAGCTGGCGCTCCACCCGGCCTTGCCCTTCACGAAGTGGATGTTCTGCATGACGACGAGCGGGTTTTCGCCCATCGCCTCGGCGAGCACGAGCGCGATGTAGCAGTTCGCCAGCCCTTCGTTCGGATTCTTACGAAGATGCTCCGGCACGAGCGGGGACGACGCGAAGAGCTTCGCCTGCCGCTGCATGAGTTCGAACTTGGCCGCTTCGGGCGACTGCTGCTGCACCGCGACGGGGGCGGTCGGCGATTCTGTGATGGCGAGCGTGGACACGGTCATACTCCTGTGTGGGACTCTTCGAGCTTGGCGACCTTCCAACGAGGAAGGCCGACGGTGACAAAGTTGGGGGCGTAGCCGGGCCAGATGCCCGTATCGAGGCACTGCGCGAACGTGCGGACGGCTTGGCGGTTGAGGCGGCGTCCCCACTCGACCGATTCGGCATCGAGGGCGAACGGCTGCACGACGTACGGCGCGGTCTTCTCTTGGGCGATGAAGAAGAAATCCCGCTCCGATTCGCCGAAGACTTCGGCGAGCCCGTCGAGGTAGCAGGCGGCTTGGCAGTTGTACCCGTAGTTCGCCACGTCCTTGGCGAAGTCGTCGGGGTGAGCGCTGACCGTCGTCTTGTAGTCGGGGATGTACCGCTTCGCGTCCGGGAGGAAGTCGGGCCGGCAGCGGAGCCAGACGCCGGTTTCCTTGTCCTTCCAGACGATGGTCTGCTCCGCCTGGCCACGGCCGAGTACCTTGTGGATCGGGTGCTTCTTGATGGCTTCCGCCATCGCCAGCACGTCGATGTTCTCTTGGAACTTCAAGAGCGTTTTGCCGGCCGCTTCGGCTGCGTCCGCTTCGGCGATGGCCTCCGCCAGCTTCACCTTCGCGGCGCGGCTGAATCCTTCGGGCAGAACGTGGTATCGGTCGGGCCAACCGAGCCCGTCGAGAACGAAGTCGTGCGCGGCCTTGCCGACGCTGAACGCGGGCTTCGCCTCTTCCTCCGGGCGATCCGGGTTCAGGTGCGAGCGAAACCAGAACTTCAAGGGGCAGTGGACGATGGCCCGAAGCCCGCTCGAACTGATCGAAGGGCCGTCGCAGATTTCCCGGCCGTGGTAATCCTCCATCGGGACTTCGTAGACGCCCGGCTGCGAAATCAGGGGGTTCATCGGAAATCCTCAAGGTTTTGTGGGTCGAAGATCGAATCGAAGCCTTCCTCGTCCGTCATCGGCGCTTGCGGCGGATAGAGCACCGCCTGAAGGAGCTTCCGCGTCCCGGCCGGGAAGTTCGACCGGGTCATCCACTGCGCGTAGCCAAGGTCATCCGCGACCCGCACCCCCTTGTTGCGGAAGGTGTTGAACACCAACTCGCCGGCGTCGTCGTAGGCGAGCTTCCCGGCGGGATCGGCGACCCGCTTGCCGTGGTTCGAGAACAGGGCAAGCCCCGCGTCGCTCATGCCTTGAAGAGCCGTGTACTTTTCGAGTTGAGCGAAGAGAACATCCCGCGTCGCTTCGGCGTCGGCCATCGCTTCATGCGCCCCGTCGTGCGTCCGGCCGAGGTAGACCTTCACCGCTTCGGCGAGCGTACGGGGTTCGAGGATCTTGAAGAGGTTGCCGACATCAACCATCGGCCCGAATGCCCACTCGATACCGCACCGGGCGAACTCCTCGTGGAGCAGCGGAAGGTCGAACCGGAGACCGCCGAACGTCACGAGCGTCTTGCCGCTGAGCAGGGCGTGGACCTTCGGGGCGATGTCCTTGAAGAGCGGGGCGTCGGCGACATCGGCATCCGTGAGGCCGGTAATCGCCGTCACTTCGGCCGGGATCGGTCGCCCCCCCGGGTTCACGAGCGAGACGTACCGCTCGCCTTCCGTCAGGATGGCGATGGAAATCACTCTGTCATGCTGCGGGTCTACGCCTGTAGACTCCAAATCGAAAACGGCTCTCATAGGGATGCCTCCGCTGTCAGGTGATTCCAACTACGACGAAACGTTATGTCGTCGATGGTCTGCTTCGTGACTCTGTAAAGCACGGACAGGGATGCCCGCTTCTCGCCGGATGCTATCCGCCTTCGGATTTCAAGGACTTCAGCCGCGACGAGTTTGGCATGGCCATTCCTCTCACCGGGAGAACGGCCGAGTGTTCCGTGTCGGGCTGAATCGGCTTTGTTGTTCTTCGGGGTGTCCCATCGCAGGTTTGACAGAGCGTTGTTGCTAGGGTCGCCGTCGAAATGGCACCCCTCCATCCCATCAGGCATCGGCCCGACAAAGACGGTCAAAACCAAGGCATGAACCAGTACGTCCTTGTGGTTGTCGAAGCCGTCGTACAAGACGGCTTTCAGATAGCCTCCCGTGATCGGACAAGGGTTGAGTCTTTTCCACAGACCCGACCAGATCGACCAAACGCTGCCGTCGTCGCCAACCCGGTACTTCGGGTAGCCTTCGATCTCGCGGTACTCGACTTCCTTCTGGCACTCACTTTCCATCAGCCCTCCCCCCCGATGTCTGGCTGAAGCTCCTTCGGCGTCATCATCTCGACCCCATCCATGCTCAGGGCTTCCTTCCAGCACTTCTCGCAGCACCCGTCGCGGAGGTAGGCCGCGATGAAGATGTCCCCGCAGTCGGAACACGCGTGTTGGTCGATGACCGTCCATCGCGGGTCTGGTACGTCGAATTTTCCCGGCATCACGAATCCCTCCCGATCCACACGACGAAAGCGAAGAAGAGCAGAACGGCGACGATCGCGAAGGCTGCGGGCCAGGAGTCGATTTCGGCAATCGGCATCAGTCATCACCCCCGAGTAGTGCCGCGCGAGTGAGGCGACGCAGCTTTGTGAGTTCATCGAGCAAACCGATAATCGTTTGCGGATCGCAGGCGCTGATGAAGGCCGCATCCGTTTCGTTTCCGCCGACGACGATGGCAATCCCACCAGTCCTTGTGCCGACTTTCCAGAAGGGTCGCTTGCCGACCCTGAACGATTCCTCCGGCTCGCTGACGGCGAACCCTCGTGGCCCCGGTGTCGCGTGAGCCGCAAGATTCCCGATCCGCCGAATTGTCTCGGCGCCAATCGGCATCACTTCACCCCCACGGGATTGCAGAGGCGGATGCGCTGCTTCCACGGCTTCGGGAACTCCCGCGCGAGGTACTTGGCGTCCCGCTCGGCGAGTTCCAGGCATTGGGCTTTCGTTCCGAACTCCCGGCAGTGGACGCGGCCGTCCGGGTGGACGAATTCGAGGGAGTATTCGCTGGTGGGCATGGCGGAGACCTTTCAAGAGTAAGCGGGGGCGTATTGCACCGTGCAATATCAGAATACTACGCGACGGTATTGCACCGTGCAATATCGGTAGCGAGAAAATGTCGGGGATTTTTCCCGCTCCGCGAATGGCTTACTTGGTCTTGGGGAGCGTCTGACGGATGAGCGCGGCCATGCCGATGGTGATGGTCGTCTTTGCGTTCAGCCAGCGGTGCGTGGTGCTGGCCTGCACGCCGAGTTTCAAGGCGAGCTGGTTCCCGTTCTCGATGCCGTTCGCTTCCATGCGGCGCTTGAGTTCCCGGAGTTCCATGCCGATTCTCGCTGCTGGTGACATTCATCCATCGTACTCCCGATGTTGCTTCGTGCAATAAGTCAAATTCCATCTTGGGTGAACTCCTGAACTTCCATCACGCATCGAATGAACTCGGCCGCGACCGCCGGAACTATCGCGTTGCCGTAGCCTCTCAGGAGGCCGACCCGCCCTTCGATCTTTTCTTCTGTGAGCGGATGGCCGCCGAGCCAGCGATCGACCATCCCACCGGGAAGCCCATCAGCCACCCCGAGAACGCCGGATTGAGTTTGGGCCGGGATGCGGCGGGCTTTCCCGTCTCGGCAGGGGATGAGGTCGAATCGGCTCCAGTGACCAGCGTCACTTCGCAGTTGAGCGGCAGGCTGTTCCTCTGGAACTGAGACGGCCCCGCATTGTTCGCCGAGTCCTGCACTGTCGGAGTTGCCCATCCCGACATCGCTTCGATTGGCGACAACTCCCGGCCCTTCTGGAATTCCTCCGACCTCACCTTCTCGTTCGCCTTCGGTGTCGCCCAGCCCGACAGTTGGGCCGCGTCTTCCAAAAGGAACTGTTGCTTCGTTCCCGTGGCCCGCAACTTCTGCCCCGGATTCGCCGATTGCCTCCCGCCCGCCGATCCCGTGTCCGGAGTCGGCCAGCCGGCCATCTGTGCCACTTCGCAGAGGATTGAGGGCATATGCCCGCTCGCCTTCAGCCGCTCCGTTCGGGCCGGCGATCCCAGCCCCCTCGCGTCCCGCGCCGTCGCGGTCGGCCATCCAGTAGAGCCGTTGTCGGATGTGGGGAGCTCCGACGAGGATGGGTTCGTAAGAAATCTCACCCCCACGACTGACCCGTCCTTCGGTTTCCTCCCCCGTGCCCGCAGCGCAGGTATCGAGAACCCCGCAGGCGTAACCCTCTCGCTCCAGGTCAAGACGTACTCCATCGAACCACCGCAGCGCATCCTTGCTCGATACTTGCTCGCCAACAACGCAGTCAGGACGGCACTCGCGGATAAGGCGGTAGAAGTCGGGCCACAAGTGGCGGGGGTCGCTTTCGGCTCCCCCTTTGCCCGCCGCCGAGAAGGGCTGGCATGGGCAACTGCCTGTCCAAATAGCCCGTCCTCGGGGATAGCCCGCAAGATCGAGGGCGCGACTCCATCCGCCGATTCCTGCGAAGAAATGGCATTGAGTGAATCCAGCAAGGTCGGCTGGCTGCACGTCTTTGATGCTTCGTTCATCGACAACCCCATCCGGTATGAGCTTGGCAGCGATCAGTTCGCGGATCCAAGCCGCGGCGATCTTGTCGAACTCGTTGAAGTAGATCACTCTGCCTCCGTGAACTCCTCGACGTACCGGCCGATCTCGTCTTCCGCCTTGTCCACCCGCTCCGTCGAATCGTCGGGGTGCTGCAATCGCTCCCCAAGTGTGGCCCGCTCCTCGTAGACCCGCATTCGTTCCACTGATCCCACCGGCCAATCGGTCGGCCGCGACGGGATCCGCCCGTCGCCTTCCGCCGAACCCCGGCGCCCGAACTTCTTGCACACCGGAAACCGCCCCCGGATCGACAGGTCGCCGTGGCACACCCAGCAGAGTCCCCGCGGTCTCGTCGCGCGCTTCGGGCAGTTCCGGCAGTCTCCGGCCGGTGCCATTCAGTAGATCTCCCAGGCCGACCAGCGAACCGAGCCGTTGTAAAGTGCGGTTTGCGCCCGCTCGCGCGTCGCCCATTCCGTTTCCGTCTTCGACCCGTCGAGCCACCGATGCGATCGCCGGAACCAGATGCCCGCCTCGTCGCACATGCTCTGCTCGATCCAGAAGCGGCCTTCGTTCTCGCGGATGTCCGTGTGCCGGTGCGTCGC
>JAYVTJ010000678.1:0-5385 GCA_043774415.1 Fimbriiglobus sp.
TCGACCGGTACGGAGGTGGGTGTCATGGGCGTCCTGCCATTGAAGAAACACCCCTATCGCCCATCCCGCCCAAAAGTGCCAGAGAAGTTTGGCGCACCCTCGTCGCGGCGTAGCCCTCGAACTGGTGGCGCAGCTCTTCGAACTGGAAGGCGTTGTGCTTCCAACGCTGGTAGAACTCCGAACCGCCCTTGTCGGCGTCGCTCAGTTTGTGCTTGGCCAAGAGTTCGGCCTCGGACAGAAACACTTCGTCCACGGCTTCGTGGATATCCCCGAGTTCGCTCTTCGGCAGGGTCCAGTTCAGCGACGAGGCCAAGTTCCCCTTGATCCGGATCGGGATGATCGTGAACGGGAGCCCGGTGTCGATCTGGCCCTTCCTCAGCGCTT
The DNA here is from genome assembly GCA_043774415.1 of Fimbriiglobus sp. Classification (GTDB taxonomy): domain Bacteria; phylum Planctomycetota; class Planctomycetia; order Gemmatales; family Gemmataceae; genus JALHQU01. The sequence goes on from JAYVTJ010000678.1 coordinate 385, forward strand.
TGCGGAGCCTGATGATCTCCTCGTTCAGCGTCTTCGTATCGTCCTGCAAATCGACGAAGAGGTCGCGGGTGAGGTTGTTCCGGCTGACCATCCCGGCACGCCGCGCCGTCTCCCCGCCTTCGATCGGGGTCGTCCACTCCTGCAGCGGCCAGACGAACGGAGAGGGTTTGCCGCGGGCGCGGCGCTCGTCGTTCGTCAGGATCGACTTCGGATCGTCGGTGTTGCCGTACGGGCGGATTTCAAGGACGATCACGCGGTCGGTGACCGGATCGATATCTAAGATGTAGTCGTTCAGCCAACCGAGGGCGACGGCCATACCGTAGTTGTCCAAGTACCCCGCATCGACGATGCGTCGCGGGGGGACGGTCGGCAGAGTCGCGGCGGGAGATAGGAAAGGGAACGAGGCGCTAAGCCGGGCCGCCGTGCCGAGACGGAGGCTCCAGCCGCTCTCGCCGGGGAAGAGCTTGAAGAACTCCACGGCGGGGGTGGGATCGGCGGGCATCGGCTCGGAGGGCTTTCCGTCCTCGGCCTTCTTCTCGGGGAGCGTGCTGACATAGTAGCGGCCGTTCGACAGCTTCTTGAGATTCAGTGTGCTGATGAGCAGCGGGCGCCCATCTTCGACGAGCATCGGCGAGAAGATGAGCGAGGGCAGTCCGCCGTCCTTCTCTTCTTTCCGCATCTGCTCGAAATCGATCTTCCAGCCCTTCGGCAGCTCCTTCTCCCAGCTCCGTTCGAGCCGCCGACCGCGGTCGTTGGAATAGCCCCGGTAGCAGCCGAGGTTCATAGGGATGTCCTTGAAGGCGAACGATTGCACCGCCGGGCTGAAGAAGTCGCGCTCCAGCCCATCGCGCCACGCAGGTGCTCCCTCGGGTGCGCCGCCGGTGCCGAGCCAGGCCCGGTAGGCGGACGCGCCGAACATCCCGCCCGATGCCCCCGTGATGATCCGGACGTGCCGGTGCAGGCCCGGGATGCGATTCTCGAGTTCGACGAGCATGCGGAAAGTGTACACGGCGGAGACGCTCGCCCCGCCGGCCGTGGTGACGATCACCAGTGGCGGGCGGTTCCCCGTCGGCTTCCCGCGGTATTCGTTCACGCCCTTCCGCCACGCTTCGAGAACGGCCTCGTTGTCGAGCTGCTTCTCGTTCGCCGCTCTGTCCTCGCGCAGCACGTCGTAGTCGGCCAAGTTCACCGTGTTCGCGTAGTACGGCGCGAGCTCTTCGAGTCGGTGCGGGTACGGCCGCAGCGATGCGATGGTCAGTATTCCGGCGATCGCGGCGATCATCACCGGATAGAACCACCGGTTCGCGTAGAACCGCAGCAGGCCGTAGACCGTGGCGATGGCGCCGAGCAGGAAGCAGAAACTCAGCGGGGCCGGGAGGACGCGGACGCTGTCCCTCGTTTCGAGCGGCTGCCCGAAGATCGTGCCCAGCGCCCAGACGGCCAGATCGGAAACGACCCCGATGACGAGCGCGATCGCATAGCCGACCGCGACTCCGAACAGCATCCAGAAAGCGGCGGCGGCGAGGTAGCTCGCCCGGACGAAGTACCACCGCTCGCGCGGCGGCTCGTCGGTCGGCTCGGGATGGGCGAGGGCGTAGAGTCGCAGCGACCAGCGCCGGAGTCGCCACCAGACGAAGCCGGCGGCGCCGGCGAACGCGGCCCACGGCATCCACTTCCACAGATCCCACCCGCTTTCGGACCACGTCCGGTACTCGCAGAGCGTGTAGCCGACAAGGCCGCAGTAGGTCGCCAGCACGGTGCCGAAGAGGCCGTCGGCCTGTCGCTCGATCAGCGGCTTCCCCTTCATGTGCAGCCGGAAAATCCCCTTGAACAGACGCCGGCGCAGGCTGTCGCCCCGCTGCGCGGCCCAGCCCCGATTCGCCTCCAGCCTATCGACTCGGTTGACGACGCGCTTCCCCTCGAGAGTCATTCGCTGCACGACGCGCCAGAACGCATACAGCGCCAGGACGGTTCCCGCGGAGAAGTACCATCGGTTCTCGATCAGACCGAGCACGGGCAGATTGCACAGGGCGATCGGCGGGAGCGCGAACGCCGCCACATAGCGCCGCCGGCGCTCGTGCGCCAGCGCCGTCGGATTCTCGTGGGCGAACAGGAGGTAGACCAAGTAGCCCATCGCGAGGAAGAAGAGGGTGATGGCGAACCCGTTCCAGAAGATGGCGTAATCCCACAGGGCCCAAGGCCGGTACGGAGTCGGAGGGTCTTTCCAGATGACCGCGAACGCGCCGACCCCTTCGCCGACGAGGCCGAGGACGAGGAACAGGATGAGAAGGCCGACTGCCGGGACGACGATGGCGCGCGACAGGGCGAAGAAGGCGATGTTCCAGAGGTCTTGCCGGAAGCTCGGGGGAACGGGATGCGGCGGGTCATTCGGCATCGGTCGCCTCCGGATGAGATTGTGAAAGTGGGGGCGAAGCGACAGGCTACCGGACGCGACTCGCAGCCGCAAGCATCGAACTCCGCCGCCGCGCGCATTTCGCTTGCATTCGCCCCACCGCCGGTTATGCTTCAATCACCTGCCCGCTGCGCACCGTGCGCGTCCGCCGTCGCCCGCCTCCGAACCCCTTCGACAGGATCCTCCGCATGAGGTCCCTCTGTCTTCTCGCCGTGCTCACCTCCGGCGCCTCCGCGCTCGGCGCCGCCGAAAAGCCGCTGGAAGTCGCCATCGACGAACAGATCGCCGCGAAGCTCAAAACCGACGGCATCACCCCGGCCGCTCAAACCGGCGATGCGGCCCTGATCCGCCGGCTCACGCTCGATCTCGTCGGGCGCATCCCGACGGCCGGCGAAGTCGAGGCCTACGTCAAGTCGCCGGATCCCACGAAGCGCGCCCAACTCGTCGATCGATTGATCGCATCCCCCGCATTCGCCCGCTTCCAGGCGATCCAGTTCGATGTGATGCTCAGCGACCAACCGGGCAAAACGGGCCTGCAAGATTATTTGAAGCTGGCGATGTTCGACAACCGCCCGTGGGACGTCATCTTCCGCGACCTGATGCTGCCGGACGAAAGCGACCCGAAAAAGAAGGGCGCTGCGAACTACCTCAAACCCAAAGTCACCGACCTCGACAAGCTCACGGCCGATGTCTCGGTCGCCTTCTTCGGCGTGAATGTGAGCTGCGCCCAGTGCCACGATCATCCGAACGTGAAAGACTGGACGCAGGAGCACTTCTACGGGCTGAAGGGCTTCTTCTCGCGGACGTACGACGCCGGCGGTTTCGTCGCGGAGCGCGGCGCGGGGCTCGTGAAGTACAAGCCGACGAAAGGCCCGGAGAAGCAAGCCAAGCTGATGTTCCTCACCGGGACGGCGGTGACTTCGACGACGGTGCGCGAACTGGACAAGGACGAGCAGAAGAAGGACAAGGAGACCGTCGAGAAGGCCCGCCTGGAGAAGAAGGCCCCGCCCGCACCGGCGTTCAGCGCCCGCGCCGAACTCGTGAAGCTCGTGCTGCAACCGAAGGAGAGCGACTTCTTCGCCAAGTCGATCGCCAACCGCCTCTGGCACCGCTTTCTCGGCTACGGACTCGTGACGCCGCTCGATCAGATGCATTCGGAAAACGAATCGTCGCACCCGGCGCTGCTCGCCGAACTCGCCGACCGGATGCGGGCCGCGAAGTACGACCTCAAAGTGCTGACGCGCGGCATCGTCATGAGCCAGGCCTACTCGCGCGCCAGCATCTTCGACAGCGAATCGCACCCGGCGCCGAGCAGCTTCGCCGTGGGCCGGTTGAAGCCGATGACCCCGCAGCAACTGGCGACGTCGCTCAAGATCGCCACGACCGACCCGAAGCAGTTCGAGGGCTTGAAGGCCGACGAGTTCGAGAAGCGTCTGGAGCAAGTCGAGCAGGGGAGCCGGGGGTTCGCCTCGCTGATCGCTCAGCCGGGGGTCGATACGTTTCAGATCGGCGTCAGCGAAGCGCTGCTCTTCAGCAACAGCGATCGCGTCCTGAAGGAGTTCTTGCAGGACGGCGGCGGCACGCTGCTGGCCCGTGCCAAGGCCGAGGGGAATCCCGAAGCGACGGCGAAGCTGATGGTGCAGACCGCCTACGGTCGGCCGATCACCGAGAAGGAGACGAAGTCGTTCACCGCGTACCTCGCGGCCCGCGCCGACCGCCCCGCCGAAGCCAACCGCCAACTGCTCTGGGCGCTCGTGACCAGCCCGGAGTTTCGATTCAACCATTGATCCCTTAGGGCGAGCCGAGTCTTCGAGGCCCGACACCCAACCCCCATGTCGGGCCTCGAAGACTCGGCCCGACCTACGAAAAATACCTCCTACCACTGGTCCCGACATGCCCCGATCCTTCTTCTGCGGCTCCGACGATCACGCCGTCAGCCGGCGCGGCTTCCTCAGCACGGCGGCGACCAGCGTCGCGGCGTTCGCCGGGATGTCGGCGCTCGATGTCCTCAGCAACCCCGTGCTCGCGGGGGAGCTGAAGAAGAAGCAGAAGCGCGTCATCCTCCTCTGGCTCGCCGGCGGCGCCAGCCAGCTCGAAACGTGGGATCCGAAGCCGGGTGCGTCCACCGGCGGCCCGTTCCGCGCCATCAAAACCGACGTACCGGGTACCGAAATCTCGGAGCTGATGCCCGAGATGGCCAAGCGGATGAAGACGACCTGCGTGATCCGCGGCCTGAACACGAAGAACGGCGACCACGGCGGCGCGTCCAAAATGATGATGCGCGGCCGGCTGGATGTCGGCGGCGTGAAGTACCCCGACTTCGGCGCCGTGCTGGCCCGCGAGATGGGCCGCATCGACAGCAAAGTGCCCGACTACGTCACCTTCTACACGCAGACCGAAGGGCGCATGCCCGGCGAAAGCGGGTTCCTCGGCGCCCGCTACGCCCCGATGGAACTGACGACGAACAACATCCCCGAGTATATCCGCCGGCTCGACGGCGTGAGCGAACTCGACCACGTCCAGCGCGGCGAACTCCGCGACCTCCTCAGCAAGGAGTTCGCCAAAGGCCGCGTCTCCGATACGCTCGG
>JAYVTJ010000679.1:0-3482 GCA_043774415.1 Fimbriiglobus sp.
CAAGCAAGGGTGCGACTGATGAAAAGAAATAATGCTGCGGCCGGGCATGGACAATTTTCACGGCGTCGCCTTCTCGCTGACAGCGCCTTGGGCTTCTCCGGCCTCGCCCTCGCCGCCATGCTCCACCGCGACGGCTACGCCTCCGAACCCGGCAAATGGTCGCCGCCCGATGGCAAGCCTCACTTTGCGCCGAAGGCCAAGTCGGTCATCTGGCTCTTCATGAACGGCGGCGTCTCGCACATGGAGACGTTCGACCCCAAGCCGATGCTCACGAAGTACGCCGGCAAGAGCATCGGCGAAACGCCGTTCAAGGACGCGCAGAACCCGGACAAGCTCAAGCTCGCGCGCGTCACGGTTGTCAACGACGCCAACGGCCAGCAGCGCAACAAGCTCTACCCGCTGCAGGTCGGCTTCAAGAAGTACGGCAAGTCCGGCATCGAAGTCAGCGACTGGCTCCCGCACACGGGCGACTGCATCGACGACATCGCCGTGATCCGCTCGCTGTATACCACCGACGACAATCACGGCGCGCAGACGCAGTTCCACACCGGCCGGCACATGCTCGACGGCGAGTATCCGACGCTCGGGGCCTGGGCGCACTACGGCCTCGGCACACTCAACGAGAACCTGCCGCAGTTCGTCAGCATGGGCAACCGCGAGTACTGGAACAAGAAGGACGGCCACTACCTCGGCCCGGCGCACGATGCCGTGCCGGTGCGCGTCGATCCCGCGAATCCGCTCGACTACGGCAAGCCCGAGATCGCGGTCTCTCCCGCGGAGCAGAAGGCCGGCTTTGCGCTCTCGGACAAGCTGAACAAACTGCGGGCGAAGCAGTATCCGGACGACGCGGCGCTCGATGCCCGGATCAAGTCGTACGAACTCGCGTTCCGGATGCAGAAGTCGCTCCCCGATGTGCTCGACTTCACGAAGGAGACCGTCGAGACGACGAAGCTCTACGGCATCGACCGCCCCGAAACGCGCGACTTCGGCCTGCAACTGCTGGCGTCGCGACGGCTCGTCGAACGCGGGGTGCGCTTCGTCCAGATCCAGCACGGCGCCGGCGGAGCGGGTGTCTGGGATGCCCACGGCGGATTGAAGGCGAACCACTCGAAGAACTGCCTCGCGGTCGATCAGCCCATCGGCGGCTTGCTGAAGGACCTGAAACGCACGGGACTGCTGAAGGACACCATCGTCGTCTTCTGCACCGAGTTCGGCCGCACCCCAGGCACCCAGGGAAGCGATGGCCGCGACCACCACATCTACGGCTTCTCGGTTTGGATGGCGGGCGGAGGGTTGAAGGGCGGCATCGTCCACGGGGCGACCGACGAGATCGGCTTCCACGCCGTCGAAGATCGGCACTACGTCACCGATGTGCATGCCACGATCCTGCACCAGCTCGGGCTCGATTCGCGCAAGCTCGAAATTCCCGGCCGCAAGCGCCTCGACATCGACCACGGCGCGCCGATCAAAGGCATCATCGGATAACCCGGGCACGCCGAAATGCCGGCACGACAAGTGCGGCGAATCGGCGAGCGAGTCCCCGGCGTCCGTGCCGGGGACAGCTTCTTTCGAGGACCGAATCATGGCGGGATCCAACGCGAGCGCGACTGCGCCACACCTGCTGGTCGTCATCGACCACCGCGAAGCGCGCATCTACCGCACCGAGATCAAGGGGGCCGTTCCCGAGAAGATCGCACCGTTCGACCCCCACGGCTACGGGGCGCACCTCCACAATCTGTCGGACGAACACACCGATGGGAAGAGCCAGCCCGAACGGAAGAGCTTCTACGAGGCGATCGCCAAAACCCTCCGGGGCGCCGAGCAGATCCTCCTTTTCGGCAGCGGGACGGGCAAGAGCAGCGCGATGGAGCAGCTCGTCGCCGATCTGACCGAACATCATGCCGATGTGGCGGGCAAAATCATCGGGACGATGAAAGTGGATGCACACCACACGACCGAAAACCAGCTTTTGGCGAAAGCCCGCGAGTTCTACGACGACTTCAATAAGAAGTGAGCGCGCGTTCCGTTCCGGACCGCCGGATATGCCGATTCGGCAGAGCCTCCCAGCGCCGGATCCGCAAATGTCACCTCGACTCCTCGAAGCCTCGGCCGCAGAAACCGCGTCGGTCCTCCAATCGCTCGGCACGTCGAAAGACGGACTGACGGACGCCGAGGCCGCACGGCGGCTGCTCGAACACGGGCCGAACGTGGTCGCGCGGGACCGCAGCCATCCGCGCCTCCGCTTGCTTTTCAAAGCCCTCGTCAACCCGCTCGTCCTGCTGCTCTTCGTCCTCGCCGCGTTCTCCTTCCTCACGGGCGACGACCGCGCCGGCATCGTCATGCTCGTCATGGTGGCCATCGGCGTCGTGCTCCGCTTCGTGCAGGAGTCGCGGGCCGATTCCGCCGCGGCCGCGCTGCGGGCGATGATCTCCGTCCACGCCACAGTCGTGCGCGAGGGCCGCACCCGCGAAGTGCCGATCCGCAATCTCGTGCCCGGCGACCGGATCGAACTCGCCGCCGGCGACATGATCCCGGCCGATGTCCGACTGCTCGTCTGCAAGGATCTCTTCATCACGCAGTCGAGCCTAACGGGCGAATCGTTCCCCGTCGAGAAGTTCGCCGCACCGGCGGACGCCGCGAACCACGCCCCGCTCGAATTGCCGAACATCTGCTACCTCGGCACGAGCGTCGAGAGCGGATCGGCGACCGCCGTCGTCGTGGCCACGGGGCTGTCCACCTACCTCGGGGGCCTGTCGAAAACGCTGGTCGAAGCGCAGGAGCCCACGAGCTTCGACCGGGGCATGGCCCGCTTCACCTGGCTGATGATCGCGTTCATCGCCGTGATGGTGCCGCTCGTCTTCTTCATCAATGGCTTCACCAAAGGGGACTGGGGCGAAGCGTTCTTCTTCGCGATGGCCGTGGCCGTGGGGCTGACTCCCGAAATGCTGCCGATGATCGTGGCCGTCTGCCTGTCGAAGGGGGCGATGGCGATGTCGCGCAAGAAGGTCATCGTGAAGCGGCTCAACGCCATCCAGAACCTCGGCGCGATGGACGTCCTGTGCACCGACAAAACCGGCACGCTGACGATGGACCAAGTGGTGCTCGAGCGGCACTGCGACGTGGGGCTGCGCGAGGACGAGGCTGTGCTCGCGCTCGCCTACACGAATAGCCATTTTCAGACCGGCCTCAAGAACGTGCTCGATCGCGCGGTGCTCGCGCACGAAGCGACGCACGCGCATGCACGGATCCCCGAGCTCACGAAGGTCGACGAGATCCCGTTCGACTTCGAGCGCCGCATCATGTCGGTCGTCGTTCGTACGCCGGAGGGCCAGGACCGGATCATCTCGAAGGGCGCGCCGGAGGCGATCTTCCCGCGCTGCTCCAACTTCGAGATCGATGGCAAGCGGCTGCCGATGGACCACGAACACATCGAGACGCTCAAGGCGGAGTACGAGCGGCTTAGCGCGGACGGCTTTCGCGTC
>JAYVTJ010000680.1:0-3654 GCA_043774415.1 Fimbriiglobus sp.
CAAACGCGCAGTACGGGCATCGCCGCCCATCCCAGCCTGTCGCGCTACCGCAACCCGGGCAGTCCGCGTGAGACCCGTGACGCTCCGCGACTGGCTTGCGTCGGTGTGCCCGAGCGCGCTCTAAAGGTGGCGAGGTGCCACCGGCTGCCAGCTCCGCAAGTTGCATCCACGCCTTGACGGCAGTCTGCCGAGGTGCGCGGAACTGCCTGCCCATCGGCGCCATCTGCCGGCCGCAGTCCGGACAACCGACGATCCGCCGGGCACGCTCGCCGGCATCGTTCAGGACGAACTCGCCGCCAGCCTTGAGCCTTCCAGCACTCGAAGCATGCGTAATGCTGCTTGAGCTGCCAAGGCTCCAATTTTATCGACGGCTCGCCCATGGATCCGCTTTCCGCCGAATGATAGTGGATCAGCGCACGACTGCGGCACCGAACTCTTCGAGCGAAAGAGCGGTCGCGGCGGCGAGGAGCATCCGGCGCAGGGCGGCGGAGTCGGCGCATGCGGAAATCGCGGACGCGATTTCGGGGGGGATCGCTCCGAAGCGCGCCTCCAGCAATTCGGTGACCGCCGCGCGCTGTCCGCGCAAGTGCCCTTCATGCAGCCCTTTTTCGATGCCCTGTTCCATCGCTTCTTCACGGGCGATCTGGACGCGCGTCTTATGCATAGCCGGTACCCTCCCCGTGGCGTTCGCTTCCAGTATATCGCGGAACTTCCGCGAGTCCGACTCCGGAACGTCGATGTACGTTTCGATGCAATCCCCGAGCAGCGATTTCTTCCCGTCCGACAGCGGCGAGTCGCCAAGGCGCTGCATCGCCTCCGCGCCGAACGGGATCCGCTCCTCCCGAGGCGCTTTCATCAGCGCCGACAGCGCGACCCCGAGCCAGTTGTCGCCGCGCAGATAATCCGCCGCAGGGAGCGCGGGCAAACCGATGTACCGGTAGCTGAGCACCATCGTCGGTCTGTCGCCGAAGCGGTCGGTGATCTCGCGCCAGCCGAGCCCGTCGAGGCCGACCTTGAGAAACACCACCACCGGCAGAACGGGCTTGCCGGAGATGCGGCGCAGGTAGAAGTAGTAGTCCGGCAGCCGGCGCTCGATGTCGCCGACCGACTCGGCCGATTCGATCTCGACGTGGATGAGCGCGAGCGAAGTGTCGCCGTCGTGGCGCGTCAGTTCCGCGACGAGGTCGAGGACGTGCTTGGGGCCGTCGGGCGGGTCGGCGAAGAGTTCTTTGTCGCGCCAGGCGACTTTGGTCAGGTCGAACGGCGCGGCCTCTTCGGACAGGAAAAGCCGGAGGAAATCCGGGAAGAATTCCCGGATGACCTCCTTGAATAGCTGGTCGTGATCGGTCGGATCCGGCATGCTCACTTCTCGTCCGGCGCCGCGGCTTGCCTCAGCAACTCCCCCGTGAACTGTACGCCGATGCGATGGGTCGCCCCGCTCGTCAGCGTCTTGACCAGCACCGGGTTCCACCCCGCCGCGAGTTCGACCGTGAACTTCTCCTCCTGGGCGAACGGCGCGAGCTTGGGCACAGCCCGTTCGAAGGTCATCGCTCCGCCGACCCAGACCCGCGTCGGCCCGTCGGTGAGAAGCGTCGCGGTCGATGTCTGCTTGCGGGGCGAGTAGACGTAGGCGAGGGCGTAAACGCCGACCGGATCCATCGGCAGGAAGGGCTTGAGCGCGAGCAATCCGTTCGCATCGGCGGACGCCGGCATCCACTTCAGCCCGCTCTCCAACTTGGCTTTCAAGTCGGGCTTCTTCTCGATGTCGTGCACCGATTTCAAATCGCCCGGCACGCCGACGAGGACGTTGAACTCGACGAGCGTGCCGCGCAGCGATTCCTGATCCTTCTTGCTCTTCAGGAACGCCAGCAGATCGATGAACTGATCGTAGCTGAGCTGCGAGATCGCGTTGTCCGGCATCAGCGAGAGCTTCGACGGCTTGACCTCGTCGAGGTCTTTTTTGTCGATGCGGATGTCCCGGCCGCTCGCCTCGCGGATGACCACTTCCTTCGGAGTTTCCGAGAGTTTGAGGCCCGTGTACGTCTGCCCGCTGAGGGTGGTCGCCTGGTACGACGTGTATCCCTCCTTGATTTCCTTGCTCGGTTCGACCATCGATTCGATCAGCTTTTCGAGCGTCATCGTGTCCCAGATGCGGGTGAGATCGGGGCCGACGCTGCCGCCGATCCCTTCGAGGCGGTGGCACGAGGCGCACGCGAGCACCGCCGTGTTGAGATAGATCGCACGGCCGCGCTTCGAGTCGCCCTGCGATTGCACCTGCCGGCGGATCGCATCCATCTGCGCGGGCTGGTTCGAGAGCGTGAGGCCGCCCTTCATCACTTCGCCGTTGAGCGCGACGATGATCGGATTCTTCGGATACTTGCGCAAAATCTCCGAGACGCGCGGGAAGAGGTCCCGCGGCAACTTCTTTGCCAAGTAGCGCTCGCCGACGAGCTTGGCGCCCGCTTCGGAGGTGCCGAGGGCAAGGACCGCTTCGGCGATGAGCGCCGGATCGGGCTGGTCGAGGAACTTCTCCGCGAAGCGACGGGCCGCAATGGTATCGAGGAACACCAGTGTCCGCAGGGCTTCGGCTTTCAGGATCGCCTGCTCGTTGTCGGTCTCCAAAATCTGCGTGACGGTCAGCAGCGATTCCCGGTCGGCGATGGCCCGCACCGCTTTGAGGATCGCCATGCGCTCGGCGAGTGCGCGCTTGGTGTCGGCCGCGGCTTTGTGCAACTTCCCGGAGGCGGCCCCGAGCTTGCCCTGCTCGATGGCTCCGATCGCCGCGAGCCGCACATCGTCTTCGGGGGCATCGATGAGCGAGAGGATGTAGGCGGTGCCCTTCTCGCCGCCCAAGTTTGCCGAAGCCGCGAGGACTTCGAGTCCGGCCGTCTTCACGGCCGCCGGGGCCGTCGGTTGCGATAGCAAATAGGCCGAGAGGGAGTCGAGCGGCATCGCCGGTTCGAATTGGTAGTTGAGATACGACTGGATCAGCGCGACGCGGTACGGAGCCGTGAGGTGCGGATCGCGCAGGAGTTCCGGCAAAGCCTCGGCTGCGGGCAGCGTGCGCATCGCGGCGAAGACCGTGGCGACGCGCTCGAGGTCGTTCTGCTTTCCGGAGGTGGCGAAAGTCAGCAGCGCTTGCATCCCCGGCTTGCCGAGGCGTTCGAAGCCGCGGATGTAGGCGTCGGCCAGGAAGGCATCGCGGCCCTCGTCGGCCTTCCACGCGTTGAGCAGGTGATCGGCGGCGCCGTCCGCCCCGATGCGGCCGATGGCGATCGCGACGATCCGCCGCACGGCGGAGGCATCGTCCGAAAGGAGCTTCGCGAGCGCTTCTTGAATCGCAACATCCTTCGGCTTCGCATTCCGCCCGAGCGCTTCGGCGGCCAAGCGCCGGATGTCGTCGTCCTTGTCCTTCAGCAGTTCGACGAACCACGTTTGGACATCGGCGTTCCAGAGCTGCTGGAGGCCGCCGAGGCAGAGCAGCCGCGTTTGGATACTGGCATTCGCTTCGGGGTCGAGATCTTTGCGGAAGTAGCCGCGGATGAGATCGGGATTCTTCTTCGCGCGGCGGAGCATCTCCATCTGAGATTGCTGGCGCGTCGTCGCATCGGCCGAGTTCAACCCGGCGATCACGGCGTCCTGGGTCGCCTGCGG
>JAYVTJ010000681.1:0-7188 GCA_043774415.1 Fimbriiglobus sp.
TCTGAAGAAGTACAAGCCGCAGGACTGGAACGAGATCGTGGTGATCGTGAAGGGGAAGGTGGCGCACTGCACCTGCAACGGCGAAGTGCTGGAGGCGAAGCTGGCACTCCCCGCGACCGGCCCCATCGGACTGGAGGCCGACCGCGGCACGATGGAGTACCGCAAGATCCGTTTGAAGGGGATCGAGTAGGGATGCATTTGGCTTCGATATCCCACCGGCGGATGTGGCCGTCGGCGGGTCGCGGCGACGATCAAGATTGCGGCGGCAAGCAGTCGAACGGCGACCGCAGCCCGGTGAGCCGGGCCACCACATGCAGCTTTGCCGCGACCACCCACAACCCGATACTCGGATCGACCAGCGGCGGCACCCACGCCCACCGCCACACGCCCGGCCACGGACACACCAGGCACGCCACCGCCCCGGCGATGCCACAAAGGAACGGCGGGGCGAACGAGTGCCCGCCCTTGTACCCCCGCCGCACCGCGATTAGCCAGCCGACGAACGAGAGCCAGTTGAGCGGGATCAGCAGCGCGGATGGCGCGCCGAGGATCAGGCAGGCCGCCCACTGGAATGCCTCCACGCCGCGAAGCCCTCCGCTGCCGAACGACCAAACTCACCGGCGGCGCGGGAGCCTTGAAATACACACAACCACCATTGTTCATCGCCGTCCGGTGCAGCGCCTTGTTAGGCCGACCGTCGCACCGATCCACCGACGAAACTGCCCAGTAAAAGTCCTCATCTCGCAACCATTCGCGGTCGCCGATGTTGCCCATGAAATACCGCAAGGAGTCCTCCAACGCATCCTCGGCCGTAGCGCCGTGACCACTGATCCAATCCGCGTTGCCCTCGGCGTCTCGGATTGCCACATTTGGGCTGGCCTGATACCCGCCGTGCAGGGACTGGGATACCGCCACACTGAACATCGGGAACGGCAACCGCAGCCGATCGCCCCGTAGCGGCTGAAGCCGGTGGATGCGCGCTCGGAGGGTCGGGGACGGAGTCATGGGAATAGGCTGAGGCGGGGCAATTGCGTTTGATACTCCAATCGTCCGAATCGCCGGAAATCCCGGTGCGCGGAGCAGTCGCCAAGAGCGTCCGTCCTCTGGAAGTTGCCGGCAGATGGTTGTTGCGCTGTCCGAAGTCCACGGTGATTTCGCTTGCGGACCTATCGGCGCCCGATAGCATGCACCCCATAGAATTGGCATGGGTGGGGTCCGGATACGAGTTTGAGACTTCGCCGGCGGCGGTGTGGCACGGAGGTCGAGATGCCAGAGATTTTGCGGAGTTCGGATGTCATTCGCAACGCCTATCCGATCGGCTGGCAAAACCGCACCCTCATCGAATGCGGGGCGGCCCGCAACGGCAATGAGCTGATGCCCATGTCGGCCGAGAACTCCTGCTGGTTCATCGAGGCCGACCCCGACTACTTCGACGAACTCTGCACCCATACGCGCGGCGTGCGAACGCTCCGGTACGCGCTGACGGACTACGACGGAGAGGTCACGTTCAGCCAGTCCTCCCATTACGGCAACGGCAGTGTGAATTACTCGGAACCCCACCTGCGCGAGCTCGCGTCCATCGCGAACAAGACGGTCCGCATCCAAGTGCCGTGCCTCAGCTACCGCACGCTGATCGAGCAGCACATCCGCGGTCCGGTGGACTGTTTTGTCCTCGACATCGAGGGCAACGAAGCGACAGTGCTGCGGTCGATGGCCAGTCTGCCGCCGCCGCCGGTCAAAAGGTGGTGGAACTGGTTTCGGCCATCCCGCCCGGCAGCGCCCTCGCTGCCCGCGATCTTCGTGGTCGAATGCGGCTACGACTGGCCGGTCCGTTTGGACCTGTTGCGAGGCCTGGGCTACAGGCTCGACTTTTATCACTTCAACAACGGCTTTCTGAGTCTGCCGGCCGCGGTGAGCAAAAACCAACGCTACATCGACAGTGTGAAGTGGGATCGGTTCGACTGGTTCGGCCAGACGATCTACGACGCGACGCAACCCGATTCTGCCCCGGCGCACGCCGAGAGCTAGCGGGGGACACCAACCATCTACGCCATCCAGAACCGCGGCAGTTCGCTGCGGAGGAAGCGCCAGAGGCCGCGGACCGTCAGCCAGCTCTTCTGCGCTTTCGCGCGCCGGCCCGTGCAGAAGCGGAAGGCGCTCTGCACCGACTTCTCGACGATCTGCACCGGCGTATCGAGCGTCACGAGCACCTTGTAAACCAGCAGCGCCTTCGCCCCGACGCCCGCCTTGCGGAAGTAGTGCACGTAGCCGATGGCCACGTTCGGCTGCGCGAAGCCGACGTTCGCCCGGCTCGACACCCGGCCGTAGTGCAGGATCTCCACGTCGCTGAAGAAGACGACTTCGCCGAAGCGCCCGGCCTGCGTCGAGAGGTCGAGGTCTTCGCCGCCGAAGCGGTAGCGCTCGTCCCAGCAACCGGATTGCTCGAAGGCCGCACGGGGCAGAAACACGGCCGCGCCCATCAGCACTTCGACGGGGCGCACGGCGTGCGGGTCGAACGTTTCGCGGCGGTAGCGGTAGTAGGCCGGGCGGAAGACCCGCGTCCAGCGCAGCAGGCTGATGCGGTGGAAGAGCGCCCCGAGCGTCGGCTTGGCCCGGTAGGAAATCTGCGGCTGGCCGTCGGCGCCGCGCAGCCGCGGGCCGATCATCGCGACGTCCGGGTTCGCCTCCGCGAACTCCACGAACTCGACGATGGCGTGCGGCGGCACTTCGGTGTCGTTGTTCAAAAAGAAGAGGTAGCTCCCGCGCGCCAGCCGGGCCGCCTGGTTGTTCGCCCGGCTGAAGCCGACGTTCTCGGCGTTGCGCACCAGCACCACATCCGGGAATTCGTCGGCGACCATGTCGGCGGCGCCGTCGTGCGACGCGTTGTCCACGACGATCACTTCCAGCGGCACCCCCTGCTCCTGATCGAGCAGCGACACCAGACAGGCGCGCAGCATTTCGCGGCAGTTCCAGTTGGCGATGCAGACGGAGACCAGCGGGCGATCCGGCCCGGCGAGAATCGCCGGCGAGTCCCGGTGAAACCGGGGGGCGAAGGGGGGTGCGTCCTGCACGGTGCGAAGCATTCCTGTTCCCCGGGTGGGGCCGCGGCCGAGCCACATCCGTGTGGCGGCCCTTCTCGAAGTTCGGAAACTAGCACGGTTGGGAAGGACGTGTCAATTGCGACCCGGGAAGTCGGGTGCGCCTCCGGATTCTGGCATCCCGAGACGACTCACCGGAACCGCGTGCGTCACTCGCCGAAAACCGATGGTGGACACTCCGAGGTTTGCGTCCGGGCGACCCCGCGCGGGTTGGCAGCCCCTACTTCCCTTTCTTCGGCGGCTCGGGGATGACCAGCTCCTTCGCGTCGCTCGGGTGGACGAGGATCGCCAGCACCCGCGTCTTGGCCTTGTCGCTCGGATTGCGCGAGACGGCGTGCAGGGCCATCGCCGGTTCGTAAAAGGTATCGCCGGCCTTCAGCGTCCGCGGCTTGTCTTCCCCGACGGCGAACTCCAGTTCGCCCTCCAGCACATAGCCGAAGATCGGGCCGGGGTGCCGGTGCGGGACACCCGCCGCGCCCGGTTCGAAAGTGACCTCGAACGTGGTCGCCTTGGCCTTCTTGCCGGCGACTTCCTCCTCGACATCCACCGCCGAAAGGACTTTGACCGCCGGACGCTTCAGCTCGGCGTTCCCCGGCTGCGCGAAAGCCCATACGCCGACGCTCACGCACACGCCGGCGACGAATACCCGGAATGCTCGGCCCATGGGACAACTCCTCGGGATATGCAAAGCGGACGAGCTACGAATTTCACACAACCGGCTTGCGGACCCATCCGACCTCCGAGAATCTCCACCGCGTCACTTGGCGCCGGCCAGCGCCGCGGCGCGATCCGTGAGGCGCTTCGCCAACTCCGCGCGGCCGGGGTAGCTCGCACTCTGGCCGGCCGCCAGGGGTTCGTAGCGCCCCCACCAGTCTCGGGCGTCGATCCAGGCGTCGGCCGCGGCCGTGCGCACCGCCGCGAGATCCTTCTTCGCGGGGTCGGTGTCCGGCGCGGCTGCGAGCCGCTGGGCCTTCGCCTGCACCCGCTCGGCCTGCTCGTGCTTCGCCAGCGCCAGCAGGAAGGTCGCCTCGGCGATGCCGGGCTGCGCCACCAGCCCCGCGATCAGGATGCCGACGGTCGGGTTGTTGCCCTTCCAAAATTCGTCGAGGCGGGCGCGGATCGCCGGCTGCTCGTCGCGCTTCGCGGTGTTGAACTCCGTGCCGAGGGCGTCGGCCTGCTCGATCCACGCGCGGGTGGCCTCACGGTCCTCGGCCCGCTTGTGGGTTTCGAAGGAGGCGAACCGATCGCGCAGCTTCACGAGGAGCTTCGTCACTTCGACGAACTGCCCGCGCTGGATCCGCTCGCGCGGCGTCGGCGGGATCAAGAATGAGTTGGCGAAGTCCCCCACCGCCGTATTGCGCAGCCGGGTCCGCGCTTCGCCGGACTCCAGCTCGGCCGGGGCCGCGAAGAGCTGCCCCTGCGGCAGCAGAGAGCGAATGTGCAAGCCGTAGAGGTTCGCCGGCGAATCCGGCGGTTCGACGGACGTCCCGCCCTCGGTCGCGGGGAGGAACGAGGCGAGCGACCGCGTCGGCGCGAAGGCCTCGTTCGCGGGGCTGTAAACGCGGACGGGCACCCCCTTCGCCGCGAGTTCGGCCCCCCGCCGCAGGTCGGAGAGGCTCAGCGCCAGCTTCGCGCCGAGGTCGGCGGCGAGCTTCTCTTCGAGTGTCCGGTTCCGCGGCGCCAGCGCCGACAGCGGCGCGATCAAGAAGACCTCGCCCGCTTTCAAGTCGTCAGCCGAGACGCTCCACGCGAACTCTGTGTTGTCGAGCCAGATGGCCAAGCCGCGCGGGTCGGCGCGGACATCCGCGAGCGTCGCGGGGCGACCGGCTTTCCCCGGCAGTGCCTGCTCCTTCCACGGGTCGAACAGCAGGACATCGGCGCCGTCGCGGACGCCGACGCCCCAGAACGGCCCGCGCGGGAACTCGGATTCTTTGCCCGGTTGCTGATGGAGCATCGGCTGACCCGCGGCGGCGGCGGGGCCGATGGGGTAGGCGTCGATGTCCAGTTGCCGGCAGAGCGAGACGAAGACGATGAGGCGTTCGAGGCCGCTGCCCGAGCCGCGGCGGAGGACGTACGTCGGGGGCAGCGGCGGATAGGGCTGGCCACGGCCGCCCCCGACCGGCGCGAACCACGGCTGGAGGAGCACCTGCCGGCAGACCCACTGCAGCGCGGCCGCGGCGCGCTCGGAGACGGGCAGTTTGGCGATGTCGAGCGACTTCGCCACATCGCGCAGGTAGAGCGCTTCGGCGAGGTGGTTCGCATCGAGCGGGGTGTAGCCCGACGAGCGGAGTTCTTTCATCTCCGCTTCGGTCAGGTTGAAGCTGCTCCGGATGAACTCGGCATCGGCGTCGCCGAGCTTGCGCTGCGAATCGACCGACTCGGATGCAAGCCCTCGATTCAGTTCGTTGAGCACGCGGCGGGCGCTCTCCGGGTCCGACTCTTGGCGCAGCGCCGTCTGCACCTTCAGCCAAGGGTCTTCTTGGATTTTCCGGTCGGCGCTCGTCGGCTTGGCCTTCTCCGAGGTGCCGCAGCCCACCGGCAGCAGGAGGAGCGCCCCGAGCAGGATCGGGATCGCGGCGGCGGGGAGCAGATAGCGCGTGCGCATGAGGCTCAGTCTCGTTCGTCGGGGGCCATCAGGGCGGCCCGGATCCGCAGGCAGGAGCGGATCAAAGCCGGGAACTCCGCCAGCGGAATCATATTCGGGCCGTCGCTCGGGGCGCGATCCGGGTCGGGGTGGACCTCGACGAACAGACCGTCGCACCCGGCGGCCACGGCCGCGCGGGCCAGCGTCGGCACCTGCTTGCGGTCGCCGCCCGTGCGGTCGCCCAGCGCCCCCGGTGTCTGTACGCTGTGCGTGGCATCGAAGATCGCGGGGGCGCCCGTTTCTTGCATCCACGGGATGGCCCGCATGTCGTTCACGAGCATCCCGTAGCCGAAGGTCGTGCCGCGCTCGGTGAGGAGCACGCGGTGGTTGCCCGCCTCGTGCAGTTTCAGCACGACGTTCTTCATGTCCCACGGGGCCATGAACTGCCCCTTCTTCACGTTCACCACGCGGCCCGTCTCCCCGGCGGCGACGAGCAGGTCGGTCTGGCGGGCGAGGAACGCAGGGATCTGGAGGATCTCGCAGACTTCGGCGACCGCCGCGGCCTGACTCGCTTCATGCACATCGGTGGTGACGGGCAGCCCCGTGCGCTCGGCGACGAGTTCGAGGATGCGCAGCCCTTCGTGGAGGCCCAAGCCGCGATAGGCTTTCCCGGACGTGCGGTTGGCCTTGTCGAAGGAGGCCTTGAAGACGAACGGGATCGCGAGCCGATCGGCGATGATGCGCAGGTCGTCGGCGAGCTTGAGGCAGTGGTCTTCGGATTCGATGACGCACGGCCCGGCGATGAGGAGCAGCGGGTGCCCCGCGCCGACGGTGTACGGCCCGACGTGGATGGGATGGACGGACATCGGGGAGGCTCCGGGGAGAGTTCGACCGCGCGGAATTGGTTTACGGGTTTCTCGGATTTTCGGAACCGATGGGCGGCGCGGGTGTTTCAACTGGTACGCCGACGTACTAATTCGCGGGAGGGCCGATGCCGCCGTTCGCCGACACCCTGGCGATGCGCTTGCGCGCGGCCTACCTGCGGATGCACCGCGCCGCCAACGCGACCTTCGCCGAGCGCGGCGCCACGGCCGACCAATTCGCGCTGCTCTCGGTCGTGGCCGAGGAGGATGGGCTGAGCCAGCGGGAGATCGCCGGGCGAATCTTCACCGATGCAAACACCGTCGCCGCGATGCTGGCGCTGCTCGAGCGGCGCGGCTGGATTCGCCGCCGCGCGGGCGCCGCCGACGGCCGCGTCCGCGAAGTCCGGCTGACCGCGGCCGGCCGGAAACTGCACGCGGAACTGGTCGCCCATTCCGAAGCGTACCACCGCCGCCTCGAGAGCCTCGTCCCCGAAAACCGGAGGGCCGCCTTGGCGGAGGACCTCCGTTTGATCGCCGCACTCGCGGTCCCCAGCCCGTCCCCCGGAGCTTCGCCATGATCGTCGCGCGCCCGCTTTTCACCGCCCTGCTCGCCTCCGCTTTGTGTGCCGCCGTCGCCGCCGCG
>JAYVTJ010000682.1:0-4248 GCA_043774415.1 Fimbriiglobus sp.
CCGCTCCGTGAGTCACCACCGTTCTCCCGAGGCCATCGTGAAGCCATTCCTTTCCCTCCTCGCGCTGATCCTGTCCACCGGCGCACACGCGGCGGAACCGGAGTACGACCTCGTCATCCGCAACGGGCGCATCGTCGATGGCACGGGCAACCCGTGGTTCCACGGCGATGTCGCCATCCGGGGAGACAAGATTATCGCTGTCGGCCGGGCGCCGGAGGGGAAAGCCAAGCGCGTCATCGACGCGAAGGGTCTGATCGTAGCGCCGGGCTTCATCGACATCCACTCGCACTCGGACGATCTCCTCCTCGAAGACGGTCACGCCCAGAGCAAGATCCGCCAGGGCGTCACGACCGAAGTCCTCGGCGAGGGTCGCTCGGCAGCGCCGTCGAAGGGGCAGCTTCCGCCGCGCACGCTGTCGGCGCGCGGCAAAGAGTTGAAGTGGACGACGCTCGGAGGCTACTTCGACGCCATCGACAAAGCCGGCGTCTGCGTGAACGTTGCGAGCTACGTCGGCCTCGACAACATCTGGGAATGCGTGATGGGCAAGTCGCACGCGCGGCCCACCGAGAAACAGTTCGACGAGATGAAAGTCCTCCTCGCCGAAGCGATGACCGACGGCGCCTTCGGATTGTCGTCCTTGCTGATGATGCCGCCCGGATCGCTCGCGACTACGGACGACCTCGTCGAACTCTGCAAGGTCGTGAAGAAGCACGGCGGCCTCTTCTCGTCGCACATCCGCAGCGAGGGGCTTGATGTCTTCGCGTCGATGAAGCAGGTGATCGAAGTCGGCGAACGAGACGGCGTGCCGGTGGACATCATCCACCTCAAGATCGCCGACGAGAAGCTCTGGGGCAAAATGAAGGACGCGGTCGAACTGATCGACTCCGCACGCAAACGCGGCGTCGATGTACAGGCCAACGTCTACCCGTACACCCGCGGCAACAACAACCTCGCCAGCATCATCCCGCCGTGGGCGCACGAAGGCGGCGTCGAGAAACTGCTCGTGCGCCTGAAGGATCCCAAGGATCGCGAGCGCCTGAAGAAGGAAATCACGGGCGGCGTCGAGGGGTGGTACAACCACTACAGCGCCGTCGGCGGCGACTGGTCGCGGATGCTCGTCAGCGGCCGCGGCACTTACGAAGGGCTGACGATGGACCGCGTCATCGCGGCGAAGTCGAAGGGCAAGACGCCTAAGCCCGATCCGCTCGATCTCCTCTTCGACATCCTCATCGAGCAGGGCGGCTCGGTGCCGACGGTGTTCGCGCACCACGACGAGAAGGACATGAACCTCGCGCTGCAGCAGCCCTGGTGCTCGGTCGGCTCGGACGGCGCCGCCTACGCCACCGAAGGCCCGCTGAAGCGCGGCAATCCGCACCCGCGCAACTTCGGCACCTTCCCGCGCGTGCTCGGCGTCTACGTCCGCGATCGCGGCGTGCTGAAGCTCGAAGACGCCCTCCGCAAGATGACCTCGCTGAATGCCGCGAAGATCGGCCTGGCCGACCGGGGCACGCTCCGGGCCGGCGCCTTCGCGGACGTGACCCTCTTCGACCCGGCGACGGTGATCGATCGATCGACCTACGCCGCGCCGTTCGCCTACAGCGAGGGGATCGAGTTCGTCATCGTCAACGGGGAGGTCGTGCTGGAGCGCGGCAAGCACACCGATGC
Source organism: Fimbriiglobus sp. (assembly GCA_043774415.1). Lineage (GTDB taxonomy): Bacteria > Planctomycetota > Planctomycetia > Gemmatales > Gemmataceae > JALHQU01. The sequence continues at coordinate 1,666 of JAYVTJ010000682.1, forward strand.
GATGCCGGGCCGGGCGCTCCGCAAGGGGAAGTGAATCCCGACGGCGATCCGTACATCAAGTGCAGGCTCCGTCCCGCCCTCGGGCGGGATTTCTCACAGGGGAATTCCGATGGCGAAGTGGATCGCGTCTTTGGCCCTCGTCGCCGCTTTCGTCGCAGCGCCGAACCGCGTCTTCGCGTGGGGCAAGGACGGCCACGAAATCGTCGGCAAGATCGCCGAGAAGAACCTGAGCAAGCCGGCCCGCGCGGCCGTCGATGAACTGCTGAAGGACCACCAGTTCAAAGGCCTCTCGGACGGCAAGCTCGTGAACTGGGCCGATTCGATCCGCGGCAGCGCGGTGTACAAGGAGAAATACCCCAAGGCCCCCGAGTGGCACTACATCAACATCGACATCGAACTCGACCCCGCGAAGATCGATGTGGCTGCGCTCTGCAAGGACGGCGATTGCGTCTACGGGGCGCTGCTGAAGTTCCGGGCCATCTTGAAGGACCCGAAGAAGCCGCTTCAGGAGCGGCGCGAAGCTCTTTTCTTCATCGCCCACTTCGTCGGCGACTTCCACCAGCCGCTGCACTGCGCCGAGCGGAACAAGGACAAGGGCGGCAATCTCGTGAAGGTGCGCGTGACGGCCGACGACAAGGAGACTCCGAACCTGCACAAGGTCTGGGACACGAACCTCGTGGCGAAGGCGATGGGGGCGCTCTCGACCGAGGACTACGCCGCGCGGCTGTGCGACAAGCTCGATGCCGAGGGGAGGAAAGAGATCCGGAAGGGAAAGCTCGACGAGTGGATTCTGGAGTGCCACAAAGTGGCCCGCGAGAAGGTCTACAAGGACAAGGGGGACGCGCAGAAAGCGGAGGATCAGACGCTGTCGGAAGAGTATGTCAAGGAGGGTGCGGCGACTGTCGAGCAGCAGTTGCTGCGCGGCGGCCTGCGGCTGGCGCAGTTCCTCGACGACACCTTCGCGGAGTGAGGAATTCATGCGCCGGGCTTGGCGACGCTACTGGCCGATCGCCCTCCTCGCCGTGCTCGGATCGGCGGTCGCGGCCGTCCATTTCTATGTCGAGTGGCTGACCCGCGAACCGCCGAACTACTCGCAGATCGAAGACGGACTCTGGCTCGGCGGGTTTGTGCCGGAGCCGCCGTCGGGCACGCGGGCCGTGCTGAACCTGTGCGAGACGGATGATCCGTACCGGGTGGAATCGCACCGCTGGGAGCCGATCCGCGACGCCGTGCCGGTTCCGAGTTTGGAGTGGCTGCGGGAGCAGGTGGCCTTCATCGAATCGGAGCGCGGGGCCGGGCGGACGGTGTACGTCCACTGCCGCAACGGCGTCAGCCGCAGCGCGATGGTGATGGCCGCGTATCTGATGCGCCGCGAGAACTGGAGCCGCGAACAGGCTCTCGAATTCCTGCGCTCGCGGAGGCCGGGTGTGCGGCCGAATCCGGCCTTCCTCGCGCTGCTACTGGATTGGGAGCATTCGCCGAAGATGTGAGCGTGGCACTGCCCTGTCCGTTGTGTGTACCTCCGCATATTGGCACTGGGCCATCTTTCTGGCTGATTGCTGATAACTGATCGCTGACAACTGTCTCATTCGCAACGCTTGCAATGCGAAACAGCGTTCAGCAGACAGCGACCAGTTATCAGCAAGCCATATCTAATACCCCGTGTTTCGCAGAGTGCCAAAACTCGGAGGCGCTCTTCTACCCCAATCCGCCTTCCGCCCTCCGGGGTTCCCGGCTATAAGCCGGGGGCCGATCCGTTCCGGAGGGATTCTGCTATGGTCCGCGCTGCGCTGTCGCTCTTCGCTCTCGCCCTGCTCACTCCGCTGGCGTTCGCACAATGTCCGCTGCCCGGGCCGGTGCCGGCCCCGGCGGCGCCCAATCCGCAACTGCTCGGCCACCTCGCGGGCTGGGAAGCGGCTATGAAGGGCGTCGAAAAGTTCGCCGTCGAGGCGACGCTCGTGAGGAAAGACCTCATCACGCAGCGCGAGTCCAAGTTCACCGGCAACATCTGGTGCATGAAAGGAGGCCTCGCGCGCCTCAACATCGCCAAGGCCGTCGGCAAAGACGAGAAGCCCGACCCCGCCGACTTCATGGCCTACATCTGCAACGGCCAGATGCTCTACGAATACGACGGCGGGGCGAAGGTCGTCACGATTGTGAACCTCGGCAAGGGGGGCACCGGCAACAACCTGCTGCTCGACCTGATGACCGGCATGACCGCCAAGGCCGCGATGGAGCGCTTCGATCTGAAAGTGCTCAAGGTCGAGAAGCCGTATGTCTACATCGAAGCGAAGCCGAAGTCGGCCGAGGACAAAGCCGAGTTCGAGACGATGACGCTCGTGCTTTGCGACGACAGCGTGAAGGGACGGGCCTACATCCCCCGGATGGTCATCCTGCGCAAGGCCAACGGTCAGCAGACGGAATCGTGGGACTTCCCCGACCCGAAGGTGAATCCCGAAGGGATCGAGAAGAAGCACTTCGAGCCGGCCGAACCGCCGAAGGGCTGGCGCGTCCAGAAGGCCGAAGCGCCGAAGGCCGCCCCCATCACCCCCACGGGCGGCGGCAAACTGCCGATCCCCGGCG
>JAYVTJ010000683.1:0-4491 GCA_043774415.1 Fimbriiglobus sp.
CCGCGTAAACGACGCGGGGGAGAGATTACACCCATTACAAGCATTCAAGTCGGATGGTCTCGTGATTTCGACTACGTTGAAAACGGCTCTGCTTCAAAACGGGAAGTCGGGACGATTCAACGACGTGAAAACGAAAATTGGTTCGGAGTCATCGTACCGGATCACCGAAGGCTTCGTCCAACGCAGATATCCTGCGAAAGATGGCGAGCTATCGCAATGGGACGCCATCCTAAAAATCGGTGCGAAAGTTGGTGAAAGCTGGGAATCACAATCTGGCGACAAGCCCGTCATCCGCACACTGTTTAAGATTGTGGAATTTGGCAAATCCGATGACGGGAATCTCAGCGTAAGCGTGAGCATGCAAGTGTTTGCGGATGGGAAGCCGATTAACGAAAGCCTGACAAAGTATGTACTTGGGGCTGGCCGAGTCCAAGAAGACGGTTGGATATTCGATAGTGACGGCCGAAAACGTCATGCGTCTAATACAACACTCGAAAAATAGCATGCGATCTGCGATGCTATCGTAGCCGTGATTGGAAATGCCGACTCTTGGCGGCATTCAACCCCCGCCGCGCTCCGATGCGGGAACGACCGGCTCTCCAACTGTCACCGGAATCGCTTTCGTCCGCCAGCGCAGCACCGGTTCCTTCGCGGCCTTCACTTCGTCCGCCCTGCTGATCGCCTGTGTGTGCGGAGCTGTCCGCAGCATTTCGGGTTCTTCACTCGCGATCTTCAGCAGCGCATCGGCGAAAGCGTCGAGCGTCTCTTTGCTCTCGGTTTCGGTCGGCTCCATCATCAGCGCTTCGGACACCACCATCGGGAAGTAGACCGTCGGCGCGTGGAAGCCGTAATCGAGCAGCCGCTTGCAGACGTCCATCGCCCGAACCTTCTTCGTGCGCAGCAGCGTGCGCGCGCTCGCCACGAACTCGTGCATGCACGGCCCGGCGTGCGGAACGTCGTACGTATCCTTCACGAGTGCCCGGAGGTAATTCGCGTTGAGCACGGCCTGCTCGCTCACATCTTTCAACCCGTCCGGCCCGAGCGTGCGGATGTAGCAGTAGCCGCGGAAGAGAATGCCGATGGTCCCGAAGAAGCTCCTCACCCGGCCGATGGATTTGGGCAGGTCGGTTTCGGTCGTGAGCCGGTAGCCGTCGCCCGCGCGCATCACGCCGCCGACCGGCAGGTACGGAGCCAAGAAATGGCGCACGGCGATAGGGCCGCTGCCGGGACCGCCGCCGCCGTGCGGGCCGGTGAAGGTTTTGTGCACGTTGTAATGCTGCATGTCGGCGCCGAAGTCGCCGGGCCGTGTGATGCCGAGGATGGCGTTCATGTTCGCCCCGTCGAGGTAGACGAGCGCCCCCTGCGCGTGCAGCAGTTCGGTGATCTCTTGGATCTGCGTCTCGAACAGCCCGAGCGTGTTCGGGTTCGTGATCATGAACACGGCCGTGTCCGGCCCGAGCTTCGCCTTCAAGTCGTCGAGATCGACGAGGCCGTTCGCGCCGCTCTTGATCGTGATGGTGTCGAATCCGGCGAGGGCGGCCGACGCGGGATTGGTCCCGTGGGCGCTGTCGGGGACGAGCACCTTCGTGCGGTGACCTTCCCCCTTGTCGTGGAAGTAGGCGTGGGCGACGAACAACGCCGTGAGTTCTCCCTGCGCCCCGGCGGCGGGTTGCAGGCTCACGGCCGGCAGGCCGGAGATCTCCGCGAGGTACTGCTGCATCTCGTAGAGGAGTTCGAGCATGCCTTGCGTAGTGTCGTCGTCTTGCAGAGGGTGGAGGTTGGCGAAGCCGGGGAAGCCGGCGATGCGCTCGTGGCGCTTCGGGTTGTACTTCATCGTGCACGACCCCAGCGGGTAGAAATTCGTGTCGATGCTCATGTTCTGCGCGGACAGATTCGTGAAGTGGCGGATCAGGTCGATCTCCCCCAGCTCCGGCAGCGGCGGCGGAGCCTTCGCCAGATGTTCCTTCGGGATCATCGAGTCGATGCGCGCAGAATCCGGCACATCGCACTTCGGCAGCCGATGGCAGCGCCGGCCCGACTTGGAGATTTCGAAGATGAGGCCGGTCGATTGGGTGTTGTTCATCGGCGCAGTTCCATGCTTCCGTCCGGATCAACGGATCGGGAACGGTTTCGATACTGACGATAGGATGGGGGAGAAGGGCGCGACCAGCCGCCCGCGAGATGTGGGAATGATCGCGGGGTTCGAGACGACCGCGTCTCGAACCCCGCGATCTCACGCGCTCAGCTTGTCGAGCTTGCGGATCACCATCGGCACCTTCTTCCGCACAACGTCGGCGGTGACAGTGTGGTGCCCCTTGCGATCCATCTCGGGCAGGTCGTACATCACGTCGAGCATGATCTCTTCGACGATCGAGCGCAGGCCCCGCGCCCCCGTCTCGCGCTTCTTGGCGAGCCGGGCGATCTCCCGCAGCGCGTCGGGCTCGAACACCAGTTCGGCCCCTTCCATGTCGAAGAGCTTCTGATACTGCCGCACGAGTGCGTTCTTCGGTTCCGTGAGGATGCGGACGAGCGCTTCTTCGTCGAGCGGGTCGAGCGGCGCCACCACCGGCAACCGACCGATGAACTCGGGGATCAGCCCGAATTCGACGAGGTCTTCGGCGGTCACCTGCGCGAGCAATTCGCCGAGCGCACTTTCCCGACGATCTTCGGCGATGCTGCCGAAGCCGATGCTCTTGCGGCCGATCCGCTTCTTGATGACATCGTCCAGACCGACGAACGTCCCGCCGACGATGAAGAGGATGTTCGTGGTGTCGAGCTGGATGTACTGCTGCTCCGGGTGCTTGCGACCCCCCTGCGGCGGCACGTTGCTCACGGTGCCTTCGAGAATCTTCAGCAGCGATTGCTGGACGCCTTCGCCGGACACGTCGCGGGTGATGCTGACGTTGTTCCCGGACTTCGCGATCTTGTCGATCTCGTCGATGTAGATGATGCCGCGCTGGGCCGCTTCGATATCGAAGTCGGCGGCGTGCAGCAGCTTCAGCAGGAGATTCTCGACATCTTCGCCGACGTAGCCCGCTTCGGTGAGGGTCGTGGCATCACCGATGGCGAACGGCACATCGAGGACTTTGGCGAGTGTCCGGGCGAGGAGCGTCTTGCCGCTGCCGGTCGGCCCGACGAGCAGGATGTTGCTCTTCTCGATCTCGACATCGCCGCGGTTCGCCTCGGCGTGGCTCAGGCGCTTGTAGTGGTTGTGGACCGCGACCGAGAGCACCTTCTTCGCGCGCTGCTGGCCGATGACGTACTGGTCGAGCTTCTCCTTGATGGTCCGCGGCGAGGGCGTGTTCGAGTTCGACGACTTGCCGCTTCCGGTGCCGCGGCGCTTGCGCTCCTGGTCGATAATCGACTGGCAGAGGTCGATGCACTCGCCGCAGATGTAGACGTCGCCCGGCCCTTCGACGAGCGGTCCGACATCACGGTGGCTGCGCCGGCAGAAGGAACAGAAGGCGTTCCGGTTCCGCCCGGCCGCACCGGGGGGTTTTCTGGTGCCGCCGTCGCCCGAACTTCGCTCCGCCATGGAAGCCCCGAATTGAGAAAGTGTGGTGAGGGATGGAAGGAGGTCGAGGCGCTCGCGTGCGTTCCGGAAACTATAGCTTCACAGAAATTCTTCGGGAGGGCGGAATCGCGGTCGAATGCGCGCTTCGCGTTATCGGTTCGCCGGTATTGTCGGTTCGCCCGTCCGATCCGGTTCCGGGGAGTGCGGCTCCGGGGTCACGGGGCCGGCTCGGGCGCTTTGGCCGGTGGCGGGTCGGGCGCCGGTTCGAACTCGTCTGCGGGTGGCGCGGGCGGGGCGGGCAACCCCACTTCGCGGCGCATCCGGTTCGACACGCGGTCGCGGATGCGCTTGTACTCGGCTTCGCTGATCTCGCCGCTTTCGAAGAGCGCGCGGAAGTTCGTCAGCGATGCGGTCGATTCGGTCGCCAGGCGGTCTTGCTTCTTGCGCCAGCGGTCGAGGGCCCAGAGCACGATGGCCCCGCCGAGCAGCACGGCGACGAGCGAGATCGTGCCGACGATGAACTCGGTGCTATCGAGGAGATTGGTGATTGCGAATGCCGGCGACATCACGGCCCTCCTGGCGCCCCGGCGACGGGTGCGGTCCGCGGGTCGGCTCCCGCATTCCGGGGCATTATAACTGCCCGTGCGCGCAAGGCGACCGAATAGCAGAGAAACTGAAGCGGAAGTCGGCGGACGGCGAAAAGAGGCGACGGAGTGTGTGAAATGCACCGCTGCGCCCGTGAGTGCGGGGTGTGAGTGCGGCGCGATTGCCGAGATTGGGAAGCCCACGTTCAGCGGGGTTGCGGGTGAGCCGAATGGATCACGGGGACGAATGGTGCGAAGCCTTGCTCCCCCTCTCCGCTTCGGAGAGGGGGTAGGGGGGTGAGGTCTGCCCGCATGCCCGACGGTGCCGATTGGGATCGGCACTCATCCCGCAAAGTGAGACCTCACCCCCCAACCCCCTCTCCGAAGCGGAGA
>JAYVTJ010000684.1:0-2871 GCA_043774415.1 Fimbriiglobus sp.
CGGCGGCCTCGGCACACCGGTGTTCGTGCTCTCGCAGGTCAGCGGACTTCCCGGCGACGCCATCAGCACGATGTGCGGCCACCAGCTCCCGTTCCTCTCGTGCCTCATCCCCTTCTACATGGTCAAGGTGATGTGCACTTGGCGGCAGACCTTCGAAGTCTGGCCCGCCCTGCTCGTCGGCGGCGGCTCGTTCGCGATCTTCCAGTACTTCTTCGCCACGATGCACGAGTGGATCCCCGGCGTCTCGCTCTGGCCCCTCACCGACGTCGGCGGCGCTATCTTCAGCATGGTCAGCATGGCGCTCTTTTTGAAGTTCGTCTGGAAGCCGAAGACCGAGTGGAAGTTCCCGCCGCCGACCGACCCACTGCTCGTCAACCCGCCGGCGTTCGACGCCCCGACCGACCCGCACTCAATCGAAGCCGACCAGCAGGTGAAGCGCTTCCTCGGCGCCGACATCCACGACGACAAGCCGCTGTCATTCGGCCTGATCGCGAAGGCGTGGTCGCCGTTCGTCATCATGGCGCTCTGCCTCGGGGTCATCGGTTTCGCCCGCCAACTGGAGAAGCCTGGCCCCATCGACCTCGGGATCATCGATTCGTACTACCCGATCAAAGTGCCGAGCCTGCACATGGAAGTGGAGCGCGCCGACCGATTGCAAGCTCCGGGCGCCACAGGCGACAAGCGGCTCGAAAAGGCGGTCTTCGAGTTCAAGTGGCTCACGGCCGCGGGTACTCCCTGCGTAGTGGCCGTGCTGATCTCGGCGCTGATCCTCCGGACCTCGCGGGCCGTGCTCTGGAAGGTGTTCGTGAAGACGCTGCACAACATGAAGATCCCGATCCCGACGATCGCCTGCATGCTCGGCCTGAGCTACGTCACGAAGTATGCGGGGATGGATGCGACCCTCGGCGTGGCCTTCGCCGAGACGGGGGCGATGTACCCCTTCTTCGCGGCCCTGCTCGGCTGGCTCGGCGTCTTCCTCACGGGCACCGACGCCGGCAGCAACGCCCTCTTCGGCAGTTTGCAAAAGATCACGGCGGGGCAGCTTCACGAAGCGGGCACCCTCCCGGACCTCACGCGCGGCCAAGCCGAAGTGCTAATCTGCACGGCGAACAGTACGGGCGGCGTGATGGGCAAAATGATCGACGCCCAGAGCATCTGCGTGGCGACGGCGGGGACGAATCAGGTTGGCAAAGAAGCCGACATCTTCAAAGCCGTCATCTGCCACAGCATCTTCCTGGCGTGCATCGTCGGGCTGATCGTCTGCGTCCAGGCCTACGTGCCGCCGTTCACACAGATGGTGCCGCAACCTTGACCATCGAAGATTTTCACCGCAGAGAAAGAAGAGAACGCGGAGATAGGCACGATGGAAATCGTTTCGAGACATTGCTTCTCTTCTCCGCGTCCTCTTCTTTCTCTGCGGTGAAAAATTCTTATCCTCCGAGATTCGATCCATGAAACCCAAAGTCCTGATCGCCCCGGCGCCGATGCGCGAGATCCCCGAGTCGTACGCGCCCGTCCTCGAAGGGAACTTCGACCTCGTTTACCCGAAGGTCGCGGCGCAGATGACGGTGCCGGAACTGCTCGAGCAGCTCACCGGCTGCGTCGCCAGCCTCGCGGGGTCGGAGCCGTACACCCGCATCGTCATCGAGACGGCCGCCGCGAAGGGTCTGAAGGTGATCGCCCGCGCGGGCGTCGGCTACGACGGCGTCGACCTCCAGGCCGCCACCGAGTGCGGCGTCGCCGTCACGAACGCGCCGGGCACGAACCACGATGCCGTGGCCGAGCATGCGCTGCTGCTCATGCTCGCGCTCGCCAAGAACCTCACGATGCAGCACAACCGCATGAAGGAGGGGAAGTGGCCGCGCGTCGCGCAGTTGCCCCTGCGCGGACGGTTGCTCGGCATCATCGGCCTCGGCCGCACGGGCCGGGCCGTGGCGCTGCGCGCGACGGCGTGCCTCATGCCGGTGATCGCCTGCGATCCGTATGTCGATGGGGTCTGGGCGAAGGAGCAGGGGATCCCGATGGTGTCGCTCGACGAAGTGCTGACGCGCTCGGACATCATCAGCCTGCACGTGCCGAAAACGCCCGAGACGCGCGACCTGATCTGCGCCAAGACCATCGCGAAGATGAAGCCGACGGTTCACCTCGTGAATACGTCGCGCGGCGAAGTGGTCCACGAGGCCGACCTGTACGACGCGCTGAAGTCGAAGCGCATCGCCGCGGCGGGGCTGGATGTATTCGTGGACGAACCGCCGCTCGGCAGTCCGCTGCTCACGCTCGAAAACGTCGTGCTGACGGCGCATACGGCCGGGGTGGATGTGCAATCGCGGTTGGACATGGCGAACATGGCCGCCGTCGGGATTCACAAGCTGCTGGTCGAGAAGGTCTGGCCGGCGGAGATGGTCGTTAATCCGGCGGTGAAGGCGAATTGGTGACTGACGCCTTGTCCGGTTCCCCCTCTCCGTTTCGGAGAGGGGGCTAGGGAGTGAGGTCTGGCCTCGGGATGTGAGGCACCTTGATCATCGCGCGGGGAGACCCAACCCCCCGGCCCCCTCTCCGAAGCGGAGAGGGGGGGAAGACTCACTTCAATTTCGTGAACTTGATGTCGCTGAACTCGACCTTCATCTTCGGATAGCCCGCGTGGGCCTGCAGCGCGATGATCCCCTCGGCCGGGAGGTCCTTGCCGTCCTTGGTCTTCGGGAAGTCGCCGTCCACCATCGTTTCGCCGTTGATCTTGATCGTGATCTTCGTGCCCTTCGCGACGATCTGGAACTCGTTGATCTCCTTCTCCTTCACGGCCTTCTCGATCATCTTCGGATCGGAGGCCTTCATCATGCCGCCGACGCCTTCGCCGTAGAGGCTGCCCCAATA
>JAYVTJ010000685.1:0-1715 GCA_043774415.1 Fimbriiglobus sp.
CCGCCACGGAACGTCGTGTTGTCATGCGAGGTGAAAAACCAATTCCGGAGAGTGCTTGCGGTGGATCGCCCGTGCGACTTCCGTTCGCAGCAGTCCTGCGGCCCGGGCCAAGGCCCCTTCCGCGATGATTCGGGTGGCGGGGTCGGTGGCGTCTGCTGGAGTGTCTCCGGCGACTGTCACGCGGAGTCGGCCCGTGTTCGGCGCCGGCTCGACCTTCACCACCGTCAGGTTCTGCAGAATTTCGTCGGCCATCCCCGAGAGGATCGCGCTCAGAACTTCCAGAACCCTCCCGCACAGTTGCATCGCTTTGCGATCCGCCGGGCGGGGTTTGTTCCAGGGCCTATCGTGGAAGACCCGGGGGTCGGAACCATCTTCGGAGCCGAGTTCGGCCGCCGATGTCCGCCAGTCCTGCGAGTCAGGTCGTCTGTTTAAGAGCTATACTCCCGGGGGAAGAAAACTTGTCAGGGTTCGACGCGGATTTTGGAAATCGAATCGGGCGCATGGCAGTTCCTCCTCTCGGGTTGAACGAGAGACGCCCGTGGAAGGCGCGGGTTTGCGGAGTTCCACCATTTCTTTCGACGCCATCGATCCTAAAACAGCGGTGGTCGATTCGCTTCCCTCCGCAGCGGACTCTCTCTCCCATGAAGACTCGCCTGTTCACGCCCGGCCCGACTCCCGTCCCCGAAGAGACGCTCCTCGAACTCGCCAAGCCCGTCGGCTACCACCGCGCGGCCGAGGCCAAGGCGATCCTCGCCGAGATGACCGAGGATCTGAAGTACGTCTTTCAAACCGCGAATCCCGTCGTCACGCTCACGAGTTCCGGCACGGGCGGGATGGAAGCCGCCGTATGCAGCACGCTCGCCGTCGGCGAGAAGGCGATCCTCCTCAGCGCCGGCCGCTGGGGCGAACGCTGGAAGGGGGCGCTCAAAGCCTTCGGGGCGAACACCGTCGTCGTCGATGTACCGAACGGACAAGCGGTTTCGCCGGAGCAACTCGCGGCGGCACTGAAGGCCCACCTCGATGCGAAGGCCGTCTTCAGCACGCTTTCAGAAACAAGCACCGGCGTCGGTCACGACATCGAAGCCTTCGGCAAGCTTGTTGCACCGACGCCGGCGATCCTGATCGTCGATGGCATCTCCGGCCTGGGGGCGATGGAGTGCCGCTGCGACGCGTGGGGCGTGGACATCATGGTCTGCGGCTCGCAGAAGGCATTGATGCTCCCGCCGGGGTTGGCTTACGTCTCGGTGAGCCTGAAAGCAAAGGCGAAGATCGATGCGACGCCGGTGCGCGGGTTCTACTTCGACCTGCGCCGCAGCCTCGCGAAGATCGCCGAGAACGACACGCCGTTCACCCCGGCGAACACGCTCATCAAAGCGCAGCGCATCAGCCTGAAGCGCATCCGCGTTGAGGGGATCGAGCAGCTCTGGGCGCGGCATGAAAAGGTGGCGGTCGCCTGCCGGGCGGCGGTGGCGGCGATGGGGTTGAAGAACTTCGCGGCCCGACCGAACAACGGGCTGACGGTGATTACCGTGCCCGACGGGATCGACGGCACGGCGACGCTGAAGGCGCTCGAAAAGAAGCACGGCTTCAAGCTCGCCGACGGGCAGGACAACATGAAGGGGAGGATCTGGCGGCTGTCGCACATGGGCTACGTCGATGCCTTCGACGTGCTCGGAGCGATCGCAGCGCTGGAACTGGTGCTCGCCGATGTGGGC
>JAYVTJ010000686.1:0-3058 GCA_043774415.1 Fimbriiglobus sp.
CCGACATCGCAAAAAACCGGAAGTCTGGCGACTTCCGCTACTGAGAAATCGAAAGCGAGCCCAGGAGCCCGATGGCCATCACCGCCGAATCCCCGAACCGCGTCTGGCAGCGGGCGCTCACGACGCTCTCGGCGCTGGCCCTCTTCGCCACCGTCATCACCGCGCTTTACTGGGCGCGGTCCGTCTTCATCCCGGTCACGCTCGCCGTCTTCCTCGCGTTCGTCCTCAGTCCGCTCGTCCTTTGGCTGCGCCGGCTCGGGCTCGGGAAAGCCCCGACCGTCCTCGCCGCCGTCGCCGTGGCGGGGTTCATCGTGCTGTCCACCATCGGCATCGTCGCCTGGCAGCTCACGGAACTGACGCAGACGCTCCCCGACCGCACGGAGCACATCAAAACGAAGCTCTCGCCCATCAAGGACCTCTTCGGCTCCGGCGAGAACAACAAGTACACGCGGATGATCGACGACCTCTCCGGCATCGTGTCGCCCCCGCCGGCGGCGATGGACGACGATGTGCAGAAGGTGGCGATCGTCGCACCGGCGAAGCCGTGGATGACCCGGGCCGCCGACTACTTCGGGCCGGTCACGGAGATTTTTGGCCAGGCCGCGTTCGCGCTCGTCCTCACGGTCTTCATCCTCTGGAAGCGCGACGACCTCCGCAACCGGCTCATCCGCCTGATCGGGGACACCCGCCTCACGACGGCGACGAAAGCGGTGGACGACGCCTCGCGCCGGATCAGCCGCTATCTGCTGATGCAGCTCATCATCAACGCGACCTTCGGCGTGCTCATCACCATCACGATGTTCGTGATCGGCGTGCCCTACGCGCTGCTCTGGGGCGTGGTCGCCGCGCTGATGCGGTACATCCCGTATCTCGGGACGTGGCTCGGTCTCTTGCTGGCGGTGCTCATCACCCTCGCCTACACCGACGGCGGCTGGGAGCCGATCGCGGTGATCGTCGTCTACGCCACGCTCGAACTCGCCTGCAACAACTACTTCGAGCCGAAGCTCTACGGATCGAGCATGGGCATCTCCGAAGTCGCACAGCTCGTCTCGGCGGCCTTCTGGGCCTTCCTCTGGGGGCCGATCGGCCTCATCCTTTCCGGGCCGCTCACGGTCTGCCTGCTCGTCCTCGGCAAGTACGTCTCGGGGCTGCGCTTCTTCGAGATCCTCCTCGGGGACGAAGAGGTCCTCTCCGCCGATCTGCGCTTCTACCAGCGCTTGGCCGCCAGAGATCAGGATGAAGCTTGGGATATTGTGCGCGCCGAGGCGAAGGCGAAGACGAGCGTGGAAATCGTCGACGCCATCGTCATCCCTTCGCTCACCTACATGAAGCGCGACGCCGAGACGGGCGATCTCACCTTGGAACATTCGGCGCAAATGTTGGCGATGACCCGAGAGATCGTGGACGACCTGCTCGAAACCGCCGGCACCGAGGCCGCCGCGCCGACGGACGCGATCCCGCAGACGGAGAAAGTGCGGGTGCTCATCGTCCCCGCGAAGGACACCGGCGACGAAGCCGCCTGCACGATGCTGCAGAAGTCGCTCGACCTGCGGCGGTGGGAAGCGGATGTCTCCCCGGTCGCGCAGCTCACTTCCGAAGTCGTGTCGCGCGCCGCGGAGTTCAATCCGGCGGTGATCGTCATCTGCAGCCTGCCGCCGGGCGGTCTGAGTCACACGCGCTACGTTTGCAAGCGGATCGCCCGCGAAGTCGGGAAAGCGCGAATCGTAGTTTGCCGCATCGCCACGGGGGCGTATCCGGCCGACAGCGCCGCCGAGATTACGGCCGCGGGGGCGATGCACATCACCAGTTCCGTGGCCGAAACCGTGCACCACCTTCAGACATGGATGGCGGCTTTGGACACGCAGCAGAAGGTCGAAGTGAAAGCCAAAGAAAGCGCCCCCAGTGGCATGGCATCTGCGAAAAGAATCACCGTGTAACCGGTCGCATTCCGACCGACCTTTCAGGAGAATAGCAATGGCCGATCTGCAACAAAAAGCGAAGTCCGGGATCGATTCGGCGGCCGATCAGGCCAAATCGGGCATGGATCGCGGTGCCGACCACGCCAAAGCGGGCGTCGATAAAGGGGCGGGGCTGCTCGACCAAGTCAAGCAGCGCGGCGAAGCGGTCCTCGACCGGGCTTCGGGCGTCGCGGACACTGTCAAGCACCGCGCCGAAAACGCCGTCGATGCCGTCGGCGATTTCGCCAGCGATGCGAAGCACAAGGTCCAGCACTACGCCGAAGACGCCTACGACATGGCCGGTGATCGCCTCGGCACGCTCAACACCGATGTGACCGAACTTATCAAGAAGTATCCGATCCAAGCCCTCCTCGTCGGTTTCGGCGTGGGCATGCTCCTCGGCCGCGCCAGCCGCGCGTGAGCCGCTTCCCCACGGGCCTCTTCAGCAGTTGAAGCAAGGATTGCGTGGGTATCAAACCCTTCGGTATTAGGAGATCGCATGCTGAAGTTCCTGTCCATCGCGACGCTCGTCGGAGCCGGTCTCGTCCTGTCCGGAGGAGATGCGAGCGCCAGCTTCTTCCGCAAAAAGAAGAAGAGTTCCCCGGCTGTCGTGGCGGCCCCTTGCTGCGGCAGCGGAATGGTCGGCTATCACACCGGCGTTTACCCGAACGGCCAGTCGTATACCTCCGCTCCGGTGCTCGGCACCACGGCCGGTGCCGGCACGACAGTAGTCGTTCCGACCCTGATGCCGGCTCCCGGTAGCCAGGTTGTTGTGCCGGCCACGTACACGCAACCCTACTCGCCGGTTCCGGGTGTGGATCCCGCGTCCTATTCCGTTCCGACGAACAATTCGGGCATGCGGCGCTTCCGTCGCTGATCTCGAGCGGACAGCCGAAGAGCGGGTCGGAATGCCGACCCGCTCTTTCGCATTCACCATTCAGCCTTCGGGTGCGACCATGAAAATCACCGCTCTCGCTCTCATCGCCATCGGCGTGCTCCTGCTGGTCTTCGCCGGGGTCACACACCTGATCCTGACTCCGCCGTCCGGGAACCCCTCCGACACCCCGGTCGCGACTCCGATTTTCAGTCCGCTCTACGCC
>JAYVTJ010000687.1:0-3377 GCA_043774415.1 Fimbriiglobus sp.
GGTCGTCGCCCTCGAGTTCTTCTTCCGGGGCTTCCTCGTCCACGGCATCAAGCACCGCTTCGGCGTCTACTCGGCATTCGCGATGATGGTGCCCTACTGCATGATCCACTTCGGCAAGCCGCTGCCGGAAGCGCTGGCGTCGATCGTCGCGGGGATCGCGCTCGGGTTCGTCAGCCTCGCGACGCGCTCGATCTGGCTCGGGGCCGCGCTGCACATCAGCGTCGCGTGGAGCATGGACTTCGCGACGCTCGCCCGACGGGGGTTACTACCGATCGGGTGAGCCGAAAGAACTCCCGTCTTCGAATTGAACGGCGGGAGCCCCTTTGGGAAAATTAGAGTTGCCAGAGCATGTTCGCCATCATGTCCAGTTGACTGTAGGCCAATCGAGCTTCGTCTTCGGAACACTCTGCAGGCTTACGAAAGAGATCCCTGATACGCCGAATCTCTTTTGTCAGCGATCTCGCCAGTGCCCTTTTCTTTGCATGGGCAGCTAGTGCTTTTGAATGCAGTGCACGCTCCTCTTGTAGCACTTCGAGTAGCGCCTTCATTGATGTGGCAGTGGCTTCATTTAGTGAGGGACCAAAGCCGGGCATTTTCCGAGCAATGGCTTGGAGTGTACTTTCGAAGTCTGCTTGGGGCATCCTAGCAAGTATCTCGGTGATTCCTCCACCTTTTGAATTAATCGAAAGGCGAACCTCGATTGCATCGCCCAACTTGTTTGTATCTAGCCAAATCTGATCAGTCTCATAGTTCAGATGTGGCGCTGTCCGTCCTCCGCGAAAGACCTTCGAGTTCTTCACTGGCGGCATCGGGAATCTCCATGCGTGGATGGTGAGCCGGCTCGAAATTGAGTTGCCCCACTCTATCAGATTTCCTAGGCCTCGTGGATCGCGGTGACCGGTGCGGCCTTCGGGCCGTCGATGTCAGCGGTGTCCAACCGCCCCTCCGCTTGCAGCATGCGGAAAATACGGACCGTCTCGCGGATGCCGTCCACCAAAATCGTCTTCGGCATCGGACCCAAGTCCTTCTCCAGCGCGGTGTCGTCCAAGTCGTAGGCGATGGCGATTTGCAGCGTGCCGATGGTCACGAGCTTCGCCGCGTCGGGCAACACTTCGGCGAGCGCTTTCAGGAAGTCGCCCATCGGCACCACGGCCCCGCGCATGTTGTAGCTCTTCGATCCCGAGTACGGCCGCGCCAGGCTGTGCACGAAGGTCTGCGCCACGTCGTCGACGTACTGGAAGTCGGTCCAGCCGCCGAAGTTGATGGCGTAGGGCCGGCCGAGCAGCGTGGCTTTGATCGCTTTCGTCGGCTCGCTCGTCATCCCCAGATCGCGTCCCACGCCGTAGACCGTCCACGGACGAAGCCCGACGCTGCTGATGCCGTGATCCTGGAAGTAGATGCGGGCGTTCCCTTCGTTGCAGCACTTGAAGACGCCGTAGTGCGTACTCGGCACCAGGAGGGAATCGTCGGGAAGCGGGCCGCTCGGATACTTCTCCGGCCCGCCGAAGACCGCCGCGGAACTGGCGTAAACGATCCGTTCGATCTGCTTGCCGAGTGACTTTGCCGCTTCGAAAACTGCGAGTGTGCCGAGGACGTTGACGCGCGCCCCGAGCATCGGGTCGAGTTTGCACGTCGGCACCTGCAATCCCGCGAGGTGCAGGATGTGTGTGATATTGTAGGAGGTCAGCGCCGCGGTCAGCGCCGGCAGGTCGCAGACATCCCCCGCGACGAACGTGACCTTCGCGACGCCCTCATCCGGCAGAATCAACTTGAGGCGGCGGGCGTCTTCGCGCAGGTCGAAGACGAAGACGTCGTCGCCGCGTTCGAGGAGGGTGCGGATAATCCACGCCCCGATAAAGCCGTACCCGCCGGTGATGAGGACGCGCATCGCTTACTCCTGCACGGGTTGTTCGGGTTCGTCCATCTTCACTTCATCCGCAGTGCCGGGGGCGAGCTTCGCCAGCGCGATGATCTTGTCCCCTTCGCTCGGGGTCATTACCTTCACGCCCTGCGTGTTGCGGCCGACGATGCGGATGTCGTCCACCTTCGTCCGCACGACCATCCCCTGCAGCGTGATGACCATGATCTCGTCCCCGTGGCGCACGGCGGCGATGCCGATGCACGGGCCGTTCTTCGCCGTCACCTTCATGTCCTTCACGCCCTTGCCGCCCCGCCGCTGCTTGCGGTAGCGCATCCCGCCCTTCTCCGTCGCGCCCTCTTCGGCTTCCTCGTCCCCTTCAGTATCGACGGAGACGCTCTCGGCTTCGGGCACCTCTTCGACATCCGTCTCGGGAGTCGCTTCGCCTTCGATCGCCAGCGCTTCGTTCGCGCCGAAGGGCGTCCGCTTGCCGTAGCCGTTCTCGCAGAGCGTGAGCAGAAAGCCGTCCGGATCGGCGACGACCATGCCGACAAGGCTGTCGTCCTTCGTCTTGTTCAGCTTGATCCCATAGACGCCGGTGGCCCCCCGGCCCATCGCCCGCGCATCCGATTCCGAAAAGCGGATTGCCATCCCCTGCTTCGTGCTCAGGACCACTTCGTCCCCCGGCCGGGTGACGCAGACCTGCATCAGGGCGTCGCCCTCTTCCAAATTGATGCCGATGATGCCCCCCTGCCGCGGCCGGCTGTACTCCATGAGGCTCGTCTTCTTCACGAGTCCCTGGCGCGTCGCCATGAGCAGGAACAGCCCCGCTTCGAACTCGCGGACGGGGATGACGCTCGCGATCTTTTCATCCGGCTTCAGCGACAGCACATTGGCGATAGATCGCCCATTCGACGTCCGGCTCGCCACGGGGATCCGGTAGACCTTCAGCCAGTAGCACTGGCCCTTGTCCGTGAAGCACAGAAGGAACGATTTCGTCGTCGCGGTGAAGAAGTGTTCGATGAAGTCGTTGTCGCGCAGGCCCCCCTGCACCCCTTTGCCACCGCGGCCCTGCGTGCGGTACGTTTCGATCGGCAGCCGCTTGATGAATCCCTCGTGCGAGAGCATCACGACCGTCGGCTCATCGACGATCAGATCTTCCATCTCGACGTCGCCGCCGTCGTCGGTGATCTCCGTGCGGCGGTCGGTGCCGAAGCGGTCGCGCATATGTTCGAGGTCGGCGCGGATGACCGCGAAGACCTTCGCATCGTCGCCGAGAAGTTCTTCGTAGCCGGCGATCTCGCCGCGGATCTGGTTGTACTCGCGGAGGATTTCGTCGCGTTCCAAGTTGGCGAGTTGCCCGAGTTGCATCCGCAGGATGGCCTCCGCCTGGAGTTCCGTCATGCGGTACTCCTCGCGGATGCCGATCTCGGACGAGAGCATCTCGAACGCTTCTGCGCCGATGGCGGCCCGCAGCAGATCGACCGACACTCCCATGCCCTGCAGGGCGACTTTCGCA
>JAYVTJ010000688.1:0-6331 GCA_043774415.1 Fimbriiglobus sp.
CCATAGCGCCGCAACGACTTGCGTCGAATTCTCGCCCGGCTATCGCGACTCGGCCCCAGTTGATGAAGTGGAGCGGCGCCAGAGAAGCAGGATTGCGGCGAACCCTAAAAGAGGCGCCCACCCCAGTAGTGCGATCCCCAAATCGTAAGAATGCGTCGCGTCGATCTCCTTTCCGAACCACTTGTGCGTCGGCGCGGAAACCAGCCAGCCGAGCGCGGCGAGCAAACCGCTGATTTTGCCGACGTGCTGCTTGCCGATATCCTGAGTGAACGAATAGTAGCAGGGGAATAGCCCGAGCGTTCCCGCCGCGATGACGAGCAGAACACCGAGCAGGGCCGGGCCTTTCGGAAGCAGTGCGGCGACCGTGGTCAGCGTGGACAGCGCGGCGCAGAATCCGAAGACTAGCACCCGGGCCCGGTGGCCGTCCCAGCCCCGCCGCGCCAGTACGCCGACGGTCGCCCCGGCGATCAGGCACCCGGCATCGGCCGCGATGAAGAAACCCGAAAGGAAGTAGCGGGCCTCGGCATCGGAATAGCCCCGGCCGTAGAGCGGATCGGACAGGAAGAGCAGCAGCCACGCCCGCAGGAGTTGCCACGTCGTATTCATCGCGATGACGATCACCAAGAGCGCCGCGAATTGCGGGCCGAGGATGATTTTCCAAACCGGCTCCGCGATCGCGGGATCGCTCGGCTTCGCCGCCAGATCGCGGGTCCGGATCAGCGCGAACCAACCGGCGATCCAGACCATCCCCACCAGACCGACGACGATGAACGGCGTGCGCCAGACGCCCGGTTCCGTGGAATCGCCGACCATCGCGTTCACCGCCAGCGGCGTGAAGATCGCGCCGATGGCGGCGCCGCTCTGGAGCACGCTGTTGCCGAGGGTGCGGTCTTTTTCACTCAGCAATCGCTGAATCGTCCGCACGGCGCAGGGCCAGTGCCCCGCTTCGAAGAACCCCAGCGCCGTCCGGCAGAGGAGCAATTCGCCGAACGATTCCGTGAACCCGGTGAGTACGCCGACGAGCGACCACGCCAGCAGCACGCTCGGGTAGAGCCAACGGATGTTGAGCACGTCGGCGAGCAATCCGAACGCGAGCGACCCCGCTGCGAAGGCCAGCCCGAAGGCCATTTCGAGGTCGCCGTACTGCTCTTTGTTCAAATTGAAGTCGGCGATGATCCGGTTCGAGAGTGTCGAAAGCGTCTGGCGGTCGAGGTAGTTGATCATCGTCGCCAGCAGGAGCAACCCGGCGACGATCCACTTCCAAGCGGGGGGGCGGGCCTCGGTCATCCGTCCCAGCTCTTTCCGTCCCAGGCAATCACGCGGTCGAGCAGATCGGCGACCCCTTGCGCGAACGTGCGAAATAGGAGTTCCCCCTTGACCGTTGTCGCCGCGCGCGGATCGCCGATGTGCCCCGGCACCGAGCGGTCGGGCATGATCCAGCCGCGCGTCGCCGGCTCGAATGCGCTGCCGAACGGCACCGCTTCGACTTTCGAGAGGTCGCCCACGAGTTCCGGCCGGATGCGCAGCATCATCGACGTTTCCCACTCGCAGGCGTGGCCCATCTGCGTTTGCTCCAGTACGCCCCGCGGCGGGCAAGCGAGGTTCCAATACGTGGCGAAGAGCAGCAGGAGGTAGCGATGGGCACGGTACTGCTGCCGCATCTCGAAAACGCTTTGCTTGCCGGGCACATCGTTGCCGCCGTGGCCGTTGATGAAGATCAGCCGCGTGAAGCCGTGCTCGATGAAGTTCTCCATCGAGTCGTTGAGGAGATCGAGGTAGACTCGCGGCGCGGCCGAGAGGGTGCCGGGGAAATCGGTGTGGTGATCCGAGTTGCCGAGCCACTGGAGCGGCGCGAAGACCACGCCGTCGCGGAACCGCGGCAACTCGGCGACGCGGCGGACGATCTCCCCGCAGAGCAGGCTATCCGTGAAGAGCGGCATGTGATGGCCGTGCTGCTCGAGCGCGGCCACGGGGAAGACGATGGGCGTCTCCCGCGGCAGCTTGTCCACCGCGGGCCACGACATCTCGGCGAGCTGCACTCTTGATTCCCCTGTTCGATTCCGCACTCCGAATTCCGCACTCCGCACTTCCCCCATCAGTCCTTCTTCTCGGGTTCCTTGCCCACGAGCATCGCGATGTCGCGCACCCAGATGTTGCGGAATTTCATCGGGTTGCCGTGGTACTGGAGGCGGAACGGCAGCTTCTCGGCGTGCTTCTCGTAGTGGGCCGGGGCATCGAAGAAGGTGCCACCCTTGAGTTCGAAGTGGTTCTGCACGCAGACTCCGTTGTGGAAGACGGTGCAGATCGCGGGCTTGAGGACTTTGACTTCTTTCGACTCCGCATCGAACTTCGGGGCTTCGAACACGATGTCGTAGGTCTGCCACTCCCCCGGCTTCCGGCAGGCGTTCACCATCGGTGGCTGCTGCTTGTACAGCGACGCGCACTGGCCGTCGAAGTAGGTCTTGTTCTCGAACGAATCGAGGATTTGCACCTCGTACTTGCCCATGATGTAGACGCCGCTGTTCCCGCGGGCTTGGCCCGTCTGCTTCGGATCGACCTTCTCGGGCGTTGCGAATTCGATGTGCATTTGGAAATCTCCGAAGCTTTCCTTGCTCGTGATGTCGCCGCCCTTCGTGATGGCGTAGCCGTCTTCGATCTCCCACTTGTCGCCGTTGGTGAACTTCGAGAGATCCTTGCCGTCGAAGAGGATGTTGGCATCGCTCGGCGGATCGCCCGGCTTCTCGCCGGCCGTGATGACCTTCGGCTCCGGGAAAACGATCCCGGACTTGAACTCCTTCTGAAGGGCGAAGGTGGCGCCGACGCCGAGGGCGATGCATGCGGCGGAGAGCAGCGCGGTGGAGCGGAGAGTCATGGGAGAGCATCTCGGTGGAGAGGGAATTCAAGCGGGACTGTAACGGAAGGAGCCGGCTCCATCCGGGTAAATCTGGATGTCGTGGAGTTTCATAGCGATGCCGTCGATATCGGCGGTCAAGCCGAGACGGTCGATGGCTTCGCCGGCTTCATCGGTGAGACTGAGGACCTGATCTTCGACCAGTTCGGCAAACGTCCGGAACAGCGGCTCGACACTCGCGTAGGCCGCTCCCGGTTGAAATTGACCGAGGATCAATCCCGGTTGGCGTTCGTCGACCAGAAAAACTCCGATATCCCGATGCGACGGATCGGCGATGGCGATTTCGGTTGCGATCGCGGTCTGCATGATGGACTCCTACGATTCCGTAAAGACGAGCGCCAAGCGGGACAAGTTCTCGTCGGTAAAGCCAGCGACACCGTCGGGATGTACGATACGGGCATGATTCGAAAACAGGACAGTCGGACACGGCCAAACTTCGAATCCGACAATTCGAATGGCTGCCACAGTCGAAATTCCCACAGCCAGCGCACCAGACCACTTCGCCGAATTCGGATACGCGACTTTCATCGCTTCAATTGCCTCGTCGGCTGTTCCACCGAGCAGAACCGACACGCCCGGCGGGATCAGTTTCAGTTCCGCTCTCTTCAGTCGAAAGTTGTCGAGTGCAACAGCGCCGATGCGATGCACGGCGATATCTGCAAGCACCGGTATTATCACATCCCCGCCTCACGCTCTTCAAGCGGAACTCCCTCAAAACCCCAGCTTCATCCCCTTCAGCCGGGCGACAGTCTCCGCCATGAGCGCGTCTTCCTCGGCTTCGTCCTCCGCGATGTACGTCACGCTGAAGCGCAGGAACGCCCCGGCATCGTCCCACGGCACGGTGCAGACGCTCTGCTCAGTGATGAGGTACTGGCTCGCCTCTTCGGCATTCGCGAACTTCCGCTCGCCCGCCGACTTCGGTGTCGGCACATAGAGGAAATATGTTCCGCCCGGCATCGCCGCGGTGAATCCGACTTGCTTCAGCGCCTCGACGAGCTTGCGCAGCCGGCGCTCATACTTCGTCCGCACCGCGACCGGGATACTCGCATCGCGGAGGGCCGCCGCGGCCGCGTGCTGGATCGCCATGAACTGGCCGCTGTCGCTGTTGTCCTTCACGTCGGCGTACGCCTGCACGATCTTCGCGTGCCCGGCCACGAAGCCGAGCCGCCAGCCGATCATGTTGAAGCCCTTGCTCATCGAGTGGACCTCGACGCCGACCTCCTTCGCCCCGTCGATCTGCAGGAAGCTCAGCGGCTTCCCCCTGTAGCTCAGCATGATGTGCGCGGCATCCTGCACGATGATGATCTTGTGCGCGTGCGCGAACGCGATCACCTTCTCGTAAAACTCGACCGTCGCTAAAGCTCCCGTCGGGCTGTTCGGGTAGTTGATCACGAGCAGCTTCGCCCGCTTCTTGATGTCGTCGGCGATGCCGTCGAGGTCCGGGAGAAAGCCGTTCGCGCTGAGCAGCGGCAACCGGCAGACTTCCCCGCCCAAATACTTCGTCCACGTACCCGCGACCGGATAGCCCGGCACCGTCATCAGCGTCACATCGCCGGGGTTGATGAACGCCGCCGGGAGCATCGCGTACGCCGGCTTGCTTCCGATGCAGTGACAGACTTCTGTCACCGGATCGACGGTCACGCCGAACTCGCGATTCAGGAACTCCGCCGCGGCTTCCTTGTAGGCGGCGATGCCGTTGTCCGCGTAGCCTCGGTTCTCGACCTTGTCGGCCTCGGCCTTCAGCGCGGCGCGCACTTGCGCCGGGGCCATGTCGTCGTTTTCGCCGATGCCGAAGTCGAGCAGTTGGCGATCCGGGAAGTCGGCGAGCGCCTTCCGCTTGGCGCGCTTGATCTTCTCGAACTTGTAGATGTCGGTCGATTTGCCGTAGGCGGCCCCTCCGATGCGCTCGGCGAACAGGGACTGGAACCAGGGGTCGGTGGGCATCGGCGCGTTCTCGAAACGGGGAGGGAATACTTTCGGATCACCAATCGCCGGAGACGATTTCGCCGCCCTCGCGGGTGATGAGGGCTCTCAGCATCGTCGGATTGATCGTCTTGCGGATGTGGTGCACGGAGCCGTCGGCGAAGACGGCGGCGAACGTCTCGCGCTTCGGATGACCGAGCGCCGGCAGTGGGCCGTTCGGCTCGAATTTGTACTCGTTGAACTGACTCCAAGTGACTTTGTCGCCGCCTTCCACGTAAAGGATCGTGTTCGATATCCCGTCCGTCACACTCGTCACCCTCACGCCCTGCTCGCGTTCGAACATCGTGCCGCGGCCGTAGAAGCAGCGGATGCGCGTCGTCGGATCGAGCGGCGTGTCCGCATCCGGATACGGCTGTACCGCCGTCTGCGAGAGCGGTTTGTTCGCCGGGCTATCCCACGGATCGCTGCGGTTGAAGCGGCTGTAGACAGCGCCCTGTTCGAGATAGGGGAGGATCGACACGCGCCAGCTCAGCTTGGAAGCCAGCGCGCTTTCGGATGGTGGCGGCCGGAAGCCGGGCGTCTCATCGCAGAATGGCTTTGGGAAGCCGTCGTTGGCATCGTGGTAATTGTGCGATGCGATGCCGGTCTGCTTGAAATTGTTTTGCGTAACGTAGAAGACCTTGTCTTCTTCGCGCTTCAGGTTCAGGAAATAGATCCCCGCGAACATCGCCGCCGAGACGACCAACCCGCCCGCCGAGGTCAGCAGACCCGCGATGGCCATGCCTTTGCCGGTGCCGGTCTTCTTCGACTTGGCGAGTCCCATGAAGCCGCAGATCAGGCCCGGAATGAAGGTGATCCCCGTGCAGAACGACAGCACCCCGAACACGAGGGACGCCGTGGCCAGTCCGTTACCCGCTTTTTCGCGGGGCGTCTCGTCATCGTCGTCCGCTTCATCCCGCCGTGCGGGTCGCCGCCGGGGACGATCATCATCGTCGTCGTCGCCGCGGCGGGAACGCCCGCGCGGGCGATCCTCGTCGTCTTCGTCTTCGTCGTATCGGTCGCGTTCGCGGGCCATCGGTCATTCCTCGGGTCGGTGGCGGGATCACTCTCCGAGTGGGAGGCCGTCGCTGGCGTGGATGCCGCTCTTCAAGACTTTCGGATCGATGGAAGTTTTGATCGGGCGGACGGAGCCGTCGAACATCGCCGCTTGGATGACGCTCGCCCCCGGCCGACCGAGTTTCGGCAGTGGCCCGTCCATGCTGAACGGGTACTCGTCGAACTGGCTCCAGGTGACTTTCTCGCCCCCTTCGATCACGCTAATCGTATTCGAAGCTCCGTCCGGAATCCTGCTGATGCTGAGCGGCCGATCGAGGCTGTAGGCGGCGCCGCCCCCGTAGAAGATGCGGTAGCGGGTCGTCGGATCGGACTTCGCCTCCGGGTCGGCGTACGTCGGCACGACCAGATTCGCGTGCGGGCGATTTGCCGCGCTGTTCCACG
>JAYVTJ010000689.1:0-2092 GCA_043774415.1 Fimbriiglobus sp.
TGCTTTTCTGATATTCCGCACTCCGAACTCCGCATTCCGCACTTCCTAAGAAAGGTCCCCAGCCGTCGTGCGGCCCACCTCATCCAGCGTCGTGTTGCCGCTGAGGACCTTCAGCCAGCCGTCCTGGCGGAGCGTGCGCATGCCGGCCTTCAGCGCCTCCATGCGGATCACCGAGGAGTTCACGCGCTGCACCACGAGATCGCGGAGCATGTCGCTGTTGATCATCAGTTCGTACAGGCCCATCCGGCCCCGGTAGCCCGACTGCCGGCAGTTCCGGCAGCCCGTGCCCTTGTACAGCGTCTTGTAGGGTGCGCCCGTCTGCGGGTGGACCTTCGGGAAGTCGTTCGGCAGTTCGTCGGCCGTGGGCGTGTAGGCCACCTTGCACTCGGAGCAGACCGTCCGCACGAGGCGCTGGGCCATGACGCCTTCCACGGTGCTGCTCACGAGGAACGGCTCGACACCCATGTCGATCATCCGCGTGAAGGCGCTCGGGGCGTCGTTCGTGTGGAGCGTGCTGAAGACCATGTGCCCCGTGAGCGATGCCTGGATCGCCATCTGCGCGGTTTCGAGGTCGCGGATTTCGCCGACGAGCACGACGTCCGGGTCGTGCCGCAAAATGCTGCGGAGTGCTCCGGCGAAGGTGAGGCCGATCTTCGCATGCACTTGGATCTGGCTTATGCCGTCCTGCTGGTATTCGACGGGGTCTTCGACGGTGATGATCTTCGTCGATTCGTCTTTGATCTCGTTGAGCGCCGAGTAGAGCGTCGTCGATTTGCCCGAACCGGTCGGCCCCGTCACGAGGACGATACCGTGGGGCCGGTCGATGAGAGCCTTGAACTTCGTTTCGGTGTCCGGGAGGAAGCCGACGCTCTTGAGACTGAAGACCATGCGGCCCTTGTCGAGGAGCCGCATGACGATGCCTTCGCCGTGCGTCATCGGGATGATCGACACGCGGACATCGATCTCGCGGCCCTGCACCTTCATCTTGATCCGGCCGTCCTGCGGCAGCCGCTTCTCGGCGATGTTGAGCCGGGCCATGATCTTCAACCGGCTGACGATGGCCGACTGGAAGCGGTTGATCTCGGGCGGCAAGCGCTGCTCTTGGAGCAGGCCGTCGATGCGGTAGCGGATGCGGAGCGTCTGCTCCTCGTGCTCGATGTGGATGTCCGAGGCGCGCTCGTTCGCGGCTTCGATGAGAATCGTGTTCACGAGCTTCACGACCGAGGCGTCCTGCGCTTGTTTCGCGAGTTCGGAGTCGTCGGCTTCGATGTCCTCGAGGAGTTCGACCTCCTCCTTCGTCGATTTCGACTCCTGCATCAGCGCCGAGACGGTGTCGCCGCCGACGCCGAAGTGCGTCTTGATGAGGCGGGCGATTTCGCGCGGGCTGCCGAGCACGGGGTGGATGTGCAGCCCCGTCATCGTGCCGAGTTCGTCGAGCGCATAAGTGTCGAAGGGGTCGCCGGTGGCGACCGTGAGGGTGCCGTTCTGCCGGGCCAGCGGCATGAGGTTCTTGCGGTGGGTGAGTTTCTGCGGGATGCCGGCGAGCGCGGCCGTTTCGACGTTGGTCTGCGTGAGGTCGATGTACTCCAACCCGTATTCGTCCGCGAGGGCCGGGTAGAGTGCTTCTTCCTTGATGAAGCCCTTTTCGATCAGCGTGACATGCGGCGCCTTGCCGGGGGCCGCGGCCACGGCTTCGTTGGCCCGGACGCGCTCGGTCTCGGAGAACAGCCCGCGCTGCGCGAGCGAATCGATCAGTTGCATGGATCGGTCATCCAGGGCGTCGGGCCACCGTCAAGTAGTCCCATCGACATGGTAGCCGGACAATATGAGAAAGTCCTGAATCGGGGACTTGGGAAAGCTGCGCGGCGGGTGCGACTATCGGGATGGTGCGGATTGTGGCACTCCGATTATTCTTCCGGAGTGTGTGCCACCCCCCCCTCTGGAACCATTTGGACGAATCGGACGAATCGGACGAATCGGACGAATCGCTGTCCAGTGTCTTTGATCATGCAGAGCAACGACTTGTGGCAATGCTAGACCGCCGAAGCAAACGGGACGATCCGGATCGCTGTTTTTCTGAGCCGGACGCGTG
>JAYVTJ010000690.1:0-2661 GCA_043774415.1 Fimbriiglobus sp.
CGCCGCGTCTTCCGCGGTGTGATCGACCCGCAGGTGGAGCTTCGCCTCGGCGAGCAAAACGGGCTCGGAGGCGGGTTCCACCACGACGATCGGCGCGGAGACGGTGGCGAGCACGGGCGACTCCGGTTACTGCGCGAACCCGGCTCCCTGGCACGCGGCCAGCAGCGCGTTGAACTTCGTCACGAGGTTGTTGAACTCCGCCTGGGTCGGAGGGTTGGCGGCCGCCGCGACGGCCGGCGTGATCGCGGCGGGAAGGGAACCGCCCGCCGGTACGATCGCACCGCCGGCGTCGATGACGAGCTTCCCGCCGATATGGGTGATCGCCCCCCCTTGCTCAGTGAAGTTCAGGACGTTTTCGCCGGCCATGGTTCGACCCCTTCAAAGCATTCCCGAGAGCGCTCCGCGCGGAGCGCTACCCGATGAACGCGGCGGTTTGGTTGAGGACGGTGGGGTGCTGCACGACGTCGATCTTCGTGTCGCGGGGTCGGCCCCGGACGGCGACGACGGAATCGATGGCGATGTTCTGCGCGGATCGCTTCACGCGGAAGAACTGGTAGCGGTTCACCGGCCGGATCGCGTCGAGCACGAGCAGGCCGTTGCCGCTCGCCGCGCCCGCGAAGTTGCCCGTCGTGGCTTCGAGCACGGACGCCGAGCCGTTGGCGTTCGGCGAACCCCGCAGTTCGAGCGCCGCGATTCCGGCATCCGTGAAGGCGCCGAGGGCCGCGATGCCGGTGATGGTGTCGAACCCGAGCATGTCCACTACGGCGCCGTCCTGATCGGTCTGGCCGGCGGCGACGGCGTTCAGTTGGCGGCTGATGACGGTGGTCTGAGACAGCGGATACATGGGCGGACCCCGGAAGTAGGTGTGCGGAGGAAAGACCGGGACCGGGCGACGGTCGAGGGCCGCCCGGTCCGTTCGGTCAGCTGATTTGCAGGTACTTCACGGGCGGCGTGCCGGCCTGGAGCAGGTTGCCGTCGGCGCGGACCAGCGCGACGAACCCGTCTTGGTCGGTGTCGCGGTACCGCTCTTCGAGCCGGTAGAGGCGGATCCCGTTCACGCGGCGGATCTTGTACTTGTTGAGCTGCCCGAAGAGGATCGGCTTGGCCCCGGTCGTCGTCAGGGTCGTCATCGACTGGTTGATGACGATCGTGCGGCCGTTGATGTTGTCGGGCGTGCCGAACTTGGCCCCCGACGTGTAGAGGTACTCGCCGACGGCGTTCTTCAGCAGCCGCACTTTGAGCAGCACGGCGTCGTTCATCATGTACCCGCAGCCGGTCGTCCGGTACGCCGGATCGATCGAGTGTTCGAGGTTCATGAAGTCGTCGGCGTTGATCTGGTTGGCCTTCCCGGACAGGTAGCCGAGCGCGGCCCGCGTCACGATGCCCATGGGCTGATCGTTGCCGGTGCCGAGCGTGTAGTCGTCGTTCTGGACGCGCCCGAGTCGCTCGCCGAGCATCTCGCCGAGAATGGCGGGCAGGTTGAAGATCGAATCTTCGAGCAGCTCGTACGGGACGAGCACCGGCTTCGAGTAGTACTTGTAGGCGTCCCAGAACACCTGGCCGAAGGTCGGATCGGTGCCGAGCCCGACGCCGCCGACGGGCGGGGCGATCGCGGCGCTCGACCCGAGCCGCACGCCCTTGTTCCCGGTGTCATCGCCGGTCGGCCAGCCCATGCGCTCGCCCGAAGTCGTCGTCATGATCTCGGACGACTGCAGCATCCCGCCGTAGGCGAGCATGTTGATTTCGAGGTTGCGCAGAAGCGTCAGCGGCGGCGCGAGGAAGCCGCCGGACGGGCCGCTCTGGTTGCTCAGGGTCGCGCCGAACTGGGCGATCGCCCGCTCGTTCGCATCGATGGCGCTCCCGCGCCGCATCGCGGCTTGGATCGCGCCGATCTGATGCGTGGCGAGGAGGTTGAAGCTCAGCGTCGAGGCGTTGGGATTCAGCCGGGTCAGGCGGCAGGCCGTTTCCTGATCTTCGGTGATCGCGAGGCCGAGCTGATTGCGGCACCAGGCGGCCATCGCCAGGGTCCGGTGCTCCTCGGTGACTTCCGAGGCTCCGTCGCCCCCGCGGCCCCGGCGATCGCGGCCGCCGTCGAGCGGCGGAATGCGGTTGCCGTCGCGGGCCGTCGCGATCTCGCCGTCGACGCGCTCGACGGTCTCTTCGCGCTCCACCGCGGCGATCGTCGCGTTGTAGTCGGCGTTGATCGCCACCCAGGCGGCGTTGTCCTCGCCGGAAGGCGTGTAGCCCTCCGCGTTCATTTTGTCGGCCTGCTGGCGCATCGCCGCGGCCTGAGACTTCCGCTTTTCGCGGAGCGCTTGCAGCTTGGACATTGTGATCCCCGGAAGCCGGGATCGCCTGAAATGCACGGTGAAATGCAAATGGCGAGCTTGCCCGGCAAAGTATGTGACTTTGCGCTGGACAAGGACTCGCCATGAAAACAGCGGGTGACTTGTTCGTTTCCGAATGAGCTGCGTCGCCGTGAAAACAGCGGCGCGGCCCGGTCGTCTGGATGCACCTTAGCGCGATGCGAATACAGAGTCAAGGGAGAAAGAGGAATTACTCGCTTCAAGGAGACTTTGGATCTCACGGGTGGCGAATAAAAGATCGAGCTTCTCGCGTCCCGTGAGTTCGCTCCTGTGGCAGCCGGCCGCTTTTTCGAAA